>NZ_JBMNDS010000055.1:0-65876 GCF_052543295.1 Streptomyces sp. SAS_270 | reverse complement strand
CCTTGGCCTGCGCGACCGGCTCCAGCCGGGCGCGCAGGCGGGTGAGGCCGCTCTCGTGTGCGCAACGCGCGGAGACCACGGGGTCGGGGCGGCTGGGCCGGGGCCCGTGCGCCGGAGTGGCGCAGCGGATCCAACGGGCGGTCGCGGCGCGGTAGTCGGGGTCGCGTCCCATGCGTTGCCGGGCCTCGGCGCGCAGGTTGTTCACGACGACCTGGGCACGGAACCAGCGCCGCTGGTCGCCGTACAACTCGCGCTGCGCCGCGGCGAGGCAGCCGTCGGTGTGGGCGGTGACCGTGTAGCCGGTGGCGAGAGTGACGGAGAGTTCGGGACGGCCGCGGCCGAAGAGAGCGCCCTGCAGCCGCCGGTCGGCTGAGGAACTGCGCCGGTCGACCGGAGACGTCCGACCGCCGACCGGGGAGCTTCGGCGGTCATCCGAGGACACCGACCGCTCCGAGACCCCCGGGGACGGCCGCAGCGCGAAGCCCTGCCGGGCCAGACACCGGTCGACCAGCAGCCGCTGAGCGGCGTCGATCAGGTCGTCCCTGCCCCGCTCGGTGCCGGGCAGGGCGGGAGCGGTGGCGCGCTGAGCCGTCGTCGTGGCACAGCCCGCCACCGCCATGGCCGCCAGTACCGCCAAGGCCGCAGCGCACCACACGCGAAGGAGTCGCACGGGCTCAGCCGACCTCGCAGCCCATCGTGGTGTCGGCGACGCCGTCGAGACGGGCACCCCAGGGCCAGTTGTCGGCCAGGTCGTGGGCGCGGATCAGCCGGTAGTAACAGGTGCCGCGAGCCCAGTCGATGGCGTACACGTCGGTGCCGGCGTCGGAACGGAAGGATGCCGCTTTGTCGTGCAGGGCATCAGGCACATCCGTGTAGCCCGGTGGGGTGTAGCACCACGAAGTGCCGTGCTGCCCGGCAGCGGTCCAGAAGCAGACATCACCGGCGAGCGGCGCACGGTGGGCCGTGGTGCCGGCCGGTACGGCGGCGGCCGATGCGGCCGGGGCGAGAAAAGCGGCCGAGGCGAGGAGGACGGCTGTGGGCATGGCGAGGCCACGGAACATGACGGCTCCCGGTGGGAAGAGGGGGACGCCGGGGCGGATCGTGATCGCCCGGCAAGATCAACGTCCCCTCGTGGGAGCGGGCCCATGCGTGGTTCCCACCGAATGGTGATCTTTCCCGAGGTGCGGGGTCACTCCCCGCACAACAGCTCACAACGGCGCGAAACCGCAGGTCCGCGCGCTCCCTGCGCCCCCGGCCGCCGGGCGGGGTCGCTGTCGGCCGGACCGTGCGCAGCAGCCCGGTGCCGTCCTAGCGCGGCTTCCAGGTGAACTTGTCCCCGCCGACCCAGCGCACCACGTCGGGGTCGTCGAGGTCATGGACCGTGATCCCGTGAGCCGAGGCGGTCTCCAGGACGTCGACGATCGTCTGCGCCTCGCCCACCACTTCCCCGTCGATTTCCACGATCCGGAACGGGGGGATACCCGGCTGCACCCCGAGCACCATGATCCGCGGGCTGGAGATGTGGGGGCTCGCGATTTCGGTCATGTGTAGAGCGTAAAACGGTTCCCCCGGGTCAGCCGCAGGGAGGCGCGGACCCATCCGCCGTGCGCGCCGACGACGGGTGGGCAAGGCTGAACAAGGAGGTGCCCATGGTGCCGGACCCCAAGGAGCCCCAGGACCCCGAGGACCGCCAGGACCCCCATGCCCCCAAGACGCCCAAGGCCGCCGGGGATCCCGTCGAGGCTCTGGGCCGGATCGCGTATCTGCTGGAGCGGTCCCAGGCCCCCACCTATCGCGTCCAGGCGTTCCGGACCGCCGCGGCCGTGCTCAGCGCCCTGCCCGACCGCGAAGTCGCCGAGCGCGCGGCCGCGGGATCGCTGGAGTCCCTCAAGGGCATCGGCCCGAAGACGGCACAGGTCGTGCACGAGGCGCTGGCCGGTGAGGTACCCGGCTATCTGGAGAAGCTGGAGCGGGAGCGGGCGGCCGAGCCGCCGCACGCGGGCGAGAAGCTGCGGGCGCTGCTGCGCGGCGACTGCCATCTGCACTCCGACTGGTCCGACGGCGGAAGCCCGATCGAGGAGATGGGCCGCGCCGCAGCCCGCCTCGGTCATGAGTGGGCGGTCCTCACCGACCACTCCCCCCGGCTGACCGTGGCGCGCGGGCTGTCCCCCGAGCGCCTGCGCGAGCAACTCTCCGTCGTCGCGGACCTCAACGAGCACTGGGCTCCCTTCCGGCTGCTCACCGGCATCGAGTGCGACATCCTCGACGACGGCTCGCTCGACCAGGAGCCGGAGCTGCTGGAGCGGCTCGACGTCGTGGTGGTGTCCGTGCACTCCAAGCTGCGTATGGACGCCCGGGCGATGACCCGCCGCATGGTCGCCGCCGTACGCAATCCGCACGCCGACGTCCTCGGACATTGCACGGGCCGTCTCGTCACCGGACGCGGCCGGCCCGAGTCCGAGTTCGACCCGGACGCGGTCTTCGCGGCCTGCGCCGAATCGGGCACGGCCGTGGAGATCAACAGCCGCCCGGAGCGGCTCGATCCGCCACGACGGCTGCTGCGCCGGGCCGTCGAGGCGGGCACCCTCTTCTCGGTCGACACCGACGCCCACGCCCCGGGCCAGCTCGACTGGCAGTTCCGCGGCTGCGCCCGGGCCGAGGAGTGCGCGGTGCCCGCCGACCGCGTGATCACCACGTGGACGGCGGACGAGCTGCTCGCGTGGACCCGTGACCGGACGCTGCCGCAGCGAGAGACGAGCGCGTGAGGCCGTACGGCGGCGTACGACGGCGGGTGCAAGAGCGGTGTCGGTGGCGTGCGGCGGCCGTGACGCACGTCACCGCGCGTGACCTCGCCCCTGGGAACACCCACCGGTAGTTACCCGTTGAACCAACCGTGGGTGCGGATGGGACAGTGTCCCCGGGCCTCACCTATAGCCCACAGGGACGATCGTTCGGCTGAAGCCCTGTGGAGCGTTTCGCCGAGAGGCGACCGCCATGCGTGCCCACCACACACGGCCCCGACCGCGATTCCCCCGTCCGGTCGGGGCCTTTCCCCTGCCCGGGCGCGGTGTCCGCTTGACTTCGAGTGCGCTCCAATTCGTAGCGTGCAAGGCATGACCACCGCACAGCACAGGATCGGTTCGGGCTTCGGTGCCGACAGCACCGCCGAGGACGTACTGAAGGGCATCGACCTCTCCGGCAAACTGGCGCTCGTCACGGGCGGCTACTCCGGACTCGGCCTGGAGACGACGCGCGCGCTCACCGAGGCGGGTGCCCGGGTCGTCGTCCCCGCGCGGCGCCGGACCGTCGCCGAGGAGGCCGTGGCCGGTATCGACGGGGTCGAGGTCGACGAGCTCGATCTCGGCGACCTGGAGAGCGTCCGCGCCTTCGCCGAGCGGTTCCTCGCCTCGGGGCGCACCCTCGACATCGTCATCAACAACGCCGGGATCATGGCCTGTCCGGAGACCCGGGTCGGGCCCGGCTGGGAAGCCCAGTTCGCGACCAACCACCTCGGGCACTACGCGCTCGTCAACCGGCTCTGGCCGGCCATCGAGCCGGGCGGGGCCCGGATCGTCGCCGTGTCCTCGGCCGGTCACCACTACTCGGGGATCCGCTGGGACGACGTGCACTGGAGGAACGGCTACGACAAGTGGGAGGCGTACGGCCAGGCGAAGACGGCGAACGTGCTGTTCGCCGTCCACCTCGACCGCCTCGGCCGGGAGTCCGGCGTACGGGCCTTCTCGCTGCACCCGGGCGGCATCCTCACCCCGCTCCAACGGCATCTCCCCAAGCAGGAGATGGTCGACCGCGGCTGGATCGACGAGGACGGCACCCCGCTGAACCCGGCCGGCTTCAAGACCCCCGAGCAGGGCGCCGCGACCCAGGTGTGGGCCGCGACCTCGCCTCGGCTCGACGGCATGGGCGGGGTGTACTGCGAGGACTGCGACATCGCCGAGCCCGCTCCTGCGGACGGTGCGCGGGTCGGCGTACGCGACTACGCGACCGACCCCGGGCAGGCCGCACGCCTGTGGGACCTCTCGGCGGAGCTCACCGGGGTGAACGCGTTCGCGTGACCTTCCCGCGCCGGCCGGGTCAGGCGCGGGCCATGAACTCCCGCAGATCCGCGTTGAGTTGCTCGGCGTGGGTGGCGAAGAGTCCATGGCCCGCGTTCTCGTAGATCTTCAGTGTGCTGTCGGGCAGCAGCTCCGCCGCCCGGCGGCCGGTGAGGCCCAGGGGCGCCGAGGCGTCGTGCGTGCCGTGCACGACGAGAACGGGAAGGTCGAGTTTGGCCAGTTCGGGCGCGAGGTTGAGGGCGACCACGAGGTCTCCCAGGGCTGCCCCTGCCCGTGCGGTCGCGCCGTGGCAGCGCTCGACCATGGTCTGTACGTACGCCGGTGAGAGCGCGTTCCCGGGAAGGTCCAGGGCGAAGAACGCTCGCGCCCCGTCGGCGAAGAACGCCGACCTGTCACGCCGGAACGTGTCGTTGCCGGCCCGGATGAGCTCCGGGTCGACCCCACCGGGATGGTCCGCGGACCGCGCGGGGCCCGGCGTCATGCCCGCGACCAGCGCCGCCCTCGCCACCCGCCCGGCACCGTGCCGCGTCAGGCAGCGCGCGACTTCGGCTGCGCCCAGCGAGTGTCCGACCAGCGTGACATCGCTCAGGTCCAGGTGCCTGAGCAACCCGTCCACGTCATCGGCCAGGCTGTCCAGGTCGAACCCTCCCCACACGTCGTCGGACCGCCCGTGCCCCCGCCGGTCGAACCCGACGCACCGGTAGCCCTCTTCGGCCAGCGGCAGCATCTGGTACTCCCACATCTCCGTACCGAAGTAGGAGCTGTTCACGAACACGACCACCTGCCCCGTGGCCGGCCCGTAGTCGACGAAGTGCAGCCGGGCACCATCTACAGGGCTCTCGAAGTACGGCATGGGGAATCTCCCGGAATCCGGTGGCGCGACGAATGGGTACGTCACCGATGATTCCCGGCCGCCCTGTTCGGGTCGATTACCTCGGACGTCATCCCGGCGAGGAACGACCTGCCGAGGATGCGTCCGCCGAGTCGTGCTCGCCCTCCGCGTCGATGTGCGGCAGGATCCGGTCGAGCCACCGTGGGGTCCACCAGGCGTGCCGGCCCAGCAGGGTCATGACCGCCGGAACGAGCAGCAGGCGTACGACGGTTGCGTCGATGAGCACGCTCACGGCCAGCCCGAGTCCGAGCATCTTCACCACGATGTTGTCGCTCACGATGAACGCGGCGAAGACGCTCACCATGATCAGGGCGGCACAGGTGATGACGCGTGCGGTGATCTCCAGGGCATGCGCGACGCTCGCCTTGGCGTCCCCGGTGCGCATCCAGGCCTCGTGGACGCGCGACAGCAGGAAGATCTCGTAGTCCATGCTGAGGCCGAAGATGATCGCGAACATCATCATCGGCACATAGCTCTCGATCGGCACCTTCCCCTCGACGCCCAGCGCGGGCCCGCCCCAGCCCCACTGGAAGACGGCGACGACGACGCCGTAGGAAGCCGCGATCGACAGGACGTTGAGGACGGCCGCCTTGACGGCGACCAGCAGTCCGCGGAAGACGGCCAGGATGATGAGGAATGCGAGCGCCACCACGACGGCGATGATCAGCGGGAGGCGGCTCGCGACGATGTCACGGAAGTCGACCTGGGCGGCGGTCGTGCCGGTGACGTAGCCCTTGGCGGCGGTGCCGGAGACCGCCTGCGGCAGGGTGTCGTCGACCAGACGGTTCGTCAGGTCGGTGGTGTCCTGGCTCTGCGGGGCTTCTTTGGAGTAGACCGTGCCGACGAGTACGTCGCCGTCCTTGGTCGTCGTCAGCGGTGTGACCGTGGCGGCTCCGGCCACGTCGGTGAGTGACTTCTGGGCCTGAGAGGACAGGGCGGAGCGCTGGTCCGAGGGCACCTTGGTCTGGTCGATGACGACAGTGAGCGGGCCGTTGGAGCCGGGGCCGAAGGCGTCGGACATGATGTCGTAGGCCCGGCGGTCCGTGAACGACGTGGGGTCCGCGCCGTCGCCGATGTGTCCCAGCTGGATGGACAGCACCGGGATGGCCAGCACGAGCACCGTGACGACTCCGCCGACCAGGAACCACCAGGGCCGGCGTTCCACACGCTGGGCGTAGCGGTGCCAGGTGCCCTGCACGGGTTCGCCCGCGGCGGCGTCCGTCTCCGCGACGGGGCGGCGTACCCGGTAGCGGTCGATGCGCTTGCCGATGAGCCCCAGCAGGGCCGGGACCAGCGTCAGGGCACCGATGACGGCGGAGACGACCGTGACGGCCGCCGCGAGGCCCAGTTTGCCGATGAAGGAGACCCCGGAGACGGACAGCCCGGCGAGGGCGATGATCACCGTGCAGCCGGAGACGAGTACGGCGCGGCCGCTGGTCGCGGTGGCCCGTCCGGCCGCCCGGACCGGGTCGTGGCCGTCCATGAGGTTCTGCCGGTGACGGGTGATCAGGAACAGCGCGTAGTCGATGCCGACACCGAGCCCGATCATGGTGGCCAGCGTCGGCGACACCGTGGCGAAGGTGAAGGCGGCCGCCAGCAGGCCGAGGCACGCCAGGCCGCCCACCGCGCTGATCAACGCGGTCAGCAGCGGGATTCCGGCCGCCAGCACGCTCCCGAAGCCGACGAGCAGCACGACGATCGCCACGGCGAAGCCGATGAGCTCGCTGACCCGGTCGTCGGCCGCCGGCCTGGCCAGTTCGCCGAGCGGACCGCCGTACTCGACGTCGACGCCCGCCGCGCGCAGCGGCTGGACGGCATGGTCCACGCCGTCGAGGTACGAATCCCCCAGGGTCGAGGGCTGCACGTCGAAGCGGACGGTGATGTAGCCGGTCTTCGCATCGGTGGACAGGGGCCCGACGTTCTGCGGGGAGGACTGGCCGGAGGCGTTGCCCTGCTGCTGGGACTGGTCGGCGGACGACTGCGTGCCGGACGACGGCAGGGGGTTCTGCGCCGAGAGTACGTGCGGCAGTTTCTGCAGGTCGGAAACCGTCTGACCCATCTGAGAACTGAGGTCCGTCAGGGGCTTTTTCGTGTCGCGCAGCACGATCTGGCTGCTGTAGCCCCCGGCCGCCGGGTCATGCTGCTTGAGCACGTCCAGGCCCTGCTGGGACTGGACGCCGGGGAGCGAGAAGTTGTCCGAGTAGTCCCCACCGAACGCGTGGTCGAGAACCTGCAGCGCCGCCAGGGCCACCAGCCAGGCCACGATGACGATCACGAAGTGCCGGGCGCACCACTCCCCCAGCCGCCGAAGCCTTCCGGGTGCGCCTCGCCCACCCCCTGTGGTGGCACGAAGCGTCGACATGGGCCGCTCCCAACGGGAGACACTTCCGACTCATTCATTAAACGCCGACCTGATCACGACGTCCTGTCGAACTCGTCGCTGCCCACGGGGTACGCAGTGCCGCCTCGTACGCGGGTGCGGCTTCCCCTGTCCACCGCGTGGATCCGTGCCGCCCGGGTACTCGGCCGGTTCCGCCCCGCGGCGTGTGGTGACCGTGCGCGGCGGCCGTTCCCGCGAGAGGAGCCGAAGGTGAGCGGCGAACCGGGCCGCAGGATCGTCGTCACGGGCGCCACCGGCAACGTGGGCACCAGTGTGGTGCGCCTGCTCTCCGAGGACCCGGAGGTCGGGTCCGTACGGGGTGTGGCGCGCCGGATTCCTGAGTGGTCGCCCGCCAAAACGGAATGGTCCGCGGTCGATCTGGCATCCGAACAGGCCGATCTCGTCAAGGAGTTCGAGGGCGCCGACGCCGTGATCCATCTGGCGTGGGCCTTCCAGCCCACGCACGACCCGGCCACGACCTGGCGCACGAACGTGCTCGGGAGCATCCGCGTGTTCGAGGCGGTGGCCGCGGCCGAGGTGCCCGCCCTCGTGCACGCGTCCTCCGTCGGCGCCTACTCGCCGGGGCCCAAGGACCATGCGGTGGACGAGTCCTGGCCCACGCACGGGTGGCCGGACGCCGCGTACTGCCGCGAGAAGGCGTATCTGGAACGCGCCCTGGACATCTTCGAGCGCGAGCACCCGGAGACCCGGGTGGTGCGCATGCGGCCCGCGTTCCTCTTCAAGCGGGAGTCGGCGAGCGAGCAGCGCCGCGTCTTCGGCGGGCGTCTGCTGCCCGGGCCGCTCGCGCGCCCCGAGTTGCTGCCGTTCCTGCCCGACATCCCGGGGCTGCGGGTGCAGGCCCTGCACACCGATGACGCGGCCAAGGCCTACCATCTCGCGGAGCGTTCCGACGCGCACGGTGCGTTCAACCTGGCCGCCGAGCCGCCGGTGGACGCGGAGATGCTGGGCGACCTGCTCGGCGCCCGCCGGGTCCGGCTGCCGCGCACCGCGGCGCGCTCGGCGATCGCCGCCGCGTGGGGCCTGCGGCTGCTGCCCTCGTAGCTGCATCTCTTCGACGCCGTCCTGCGGCTGCCGTTGATGGACTGCACCCGTGCGCGCGCCGAGCTGGGCCGGCGGCCGGTGCGCTCCGCCGACGAGGTGCTGGAGGAGTTCCTTCAGGGCATGCAGCAGGGTGCCGGGGCGAAGACCGACCCCCTCCAGGGACACAAGGTCGGCTGAGGGCCCCGGCCCGTCACCCGCGGCCGGCCGCCCGGGTCAACCGGGGGACTCCTCCGGCCCCGGGTGTTCGGGGTGGACGGTGTCCGAGCGCGGGGCGCCCTGCCTGCCTGTCCCCGCCTCGTCCGTGTCGGGCACGTCCGTCGCGGGTTCGGCCTCGGCCGCGCTCTCGCCCTCTTCGTCCTCCTCGTCGTCCCTGCGTCCGGGCGACGAGGTGCCGACGTCCCATGGGTCCTCGCCCCCGGTGACCTGCTGGTCCGGCATGTCCCGCGGAATCGGGTCGCCGTTCTCGCCGGGGGTCTCCAGCCGGTGCTCGGTCACGGTGCGCACCTTTCCTCAACAGGTCTGCCGGATCCGCGGACCCGGCCTGGGCGAGGCGCGAGTACCTCGGCAATGACCAGCAAAACCACGCGTTGGTCGAGCCCTCGCTCTCACCATCACGCAAGATACATAAGCCATTTAAATAAGTTGCTGATACATTTTCTCCGTGACGCCGCAGAACCCAGAGGCCGATGACCTCGATCGCCCTGACGTCCCGCTGGACATCGACATCGACGACTTCACGACGGTCGTGGAGACGTTCGCGGGGATCTTCATCCGGCTTCCGTCCGTCGAGAAGCTGAGCTTCACGACGCTGTCGGTGCTGCACACCCTGACGCACAACGGCCCCAAGCGGCTGTCCGAACTCACGGCGACCGAGCAGGTCAGCCAGCCCGCCATCACGCAGCTGGTCGCCCGGCTCGAACGCGACGGCCTGGTCGAACGCGGCCCCGACCCAGCTGACCGCCGTGCCGTACTCGTCCGGGTGACCACCGCCGGCGCACGGATCGTGCGCACCCGCCACCGCGACCGAGTCACCCAACTGGCCGGGCTCTTCGACCAGTTGACCCCCGAGGAACGCGGTGCCGTCGGCGCAGCCCTGCCCGCACTGATGCGGATGGCCGAGCTGGGCCTCCGCCCCTGACCTGGCACGCCGGACCTCCCCCCGCGCGAAGGGAAATCCCATGGCAGACACGCACCTCCCGCCGGCACCCACCCCGATCCACGTCGACGACAGCGTGCTCGACGACCTCAGGACGCGTCTGCGGCTCACCCGCCTGCCCGTCGACGCGGGCAACGAGGACGGGTATTACGGCGTCCGCAGCTCCTATCTGAAAGAGCTGGTCGACCACTGGCTCCACGGGTACGACTGGCGCAAGGCCGAGGCCGCGATCAACGCGTACGAGCACTACCGCGTGACCGTGGACGGCGTTCCCGTCCATTTCATGCGCAAGCCCGGCGTGGGCCCGGACCCCGTTCCGCTCATCCTGAGCCACGGCTGGCCGTGGACCTTCTGGCACTGGTCCAAGGTGATCGACCCGCTCGCCGACCCCGCCGCCTTCGGGGGCGACGCCGCCGAGGCCTTCGATGTGATCGTGCCCTCTTTGCCGGGGTTCGGGTTCTCCACTCCGCTGCCGGACCACCCGGAGATGAACTTCTGGAAGGTCGCGGACCTGTGGCACACGCTGATGACCGAGGTGCTCGGGCACGAGAAGTACGCGGCCGCCGGCTGCGACATCGGCGCACTGATCACCGGCCAGCTCGGGCACAAGTACGCCGATGAACTCCTCGCGATCCACATCGGCTCGGGCCTCAGGCTCGACTTCTTCAACGGCGACCGCGCCTGGGACTTCAGCGGCGGCCGGCCGATCCCCGAGGGCCTGCCCGAGAGCGTCCACCGCCAAGTCCTGGACTTCGACCGGCGCTTCGCCGTGCACCTGGCCGCCCACATGCTCGGCTCCAGCACGCTCGCCCCGGGCCTCAGCGACTCGCCCGTCGGTCTGCTCGCCTGGATCCTGGAGCGTTGGACGAAGTGGAGCGACAGCCACGGCGACGTCGAGAGCGTCTTCTCCAAGGACGATCTCCTCACCCACACCATGATCTTCTGGGTGAACAACGCCATCGGCACGTCGATGCGCTACTACGCCAACGCCAACCGCTACCCGTGGAGCCCGTCGCACGACCGCCGTCCGGTCGTCGAGGCCCCGACCGGCATCACCTTCGTGGGCCACGAGAACCCGCCCGGCGTCACCACCGAGCGGCGCGTCCAGAACTTCCTCGACTCGGACCGCGCCGGCTGGTATCACCACGTCAATCTCACCGCGCACCCCGAGGGCGGCCATTTCATCCCCTGGGAACTGCCCGAGGGCTGGGTCGACGATCTGCGCCGCACCTTCCGCGACCGACGTCGGCGGTAGGGCGCGGGGCGGTCAGTCGCGGGTCACCGCGAGCACGATCTTGCCCCGGTTGTCGCGCCGCGCCAGCCGCTCATGGGCCTCACGTGCCCGCTCCAGCGGAACGACCGTCTCCACCGGCACGCGATACGTGCCGGCGGCGACGCGCTCGGCGATCTCCCGCATGTCCGCGCGCGGATCGTAGCCGTGGATCTGCAGGTTGGTCAGCTGGAAGCCGAGGACGGACGCGTTCTTCGGGTAGAAGTCGCGGGTGTCGACGGTGCTCGGCTCCAGGGCGACGTTGGCGAGGGCGACCACCCGCCCGCCGTGCCCGACCTGGCGCAGACTGCGTCCGAAGGCGCGACCGCCGACGGTGTCCAGGACGACGTCCGCACCGCGCCCCTCGGTCAGCCGCAGCACCTCGTCGACCTCGGCGTCGTCGGGGTGCACGGAGCTGTCCACGGCGGCGTGGGCGCCGAACGCCGCGGCCCAGGCGGCCTTCTCCGGTGAACCGGCCAGCGCGATGACGCGCGCTCCGGCCTCGGCGGCGATCTGCACGGCAGCGCTGCCGACCCCGCTCGCGGCGGCCTTCACGACCACGGTGTCGTCCTTTGTGACCTTGGCCAGGTGGCGCAGGCAGTACCAGGCGGAGAGCCAGGCCACGGGGAGCGCGGCGGCCTCCGTGAGATCCAGGCCCTCCGGCACCACGGCCACCTGTTCCGCGGGTACGGCGGCCAACTCGGCGTAGAAGCCGGGTGCGTTCACGCCGTCCAGGGCCATCACCCGCTGCCCGACCCCGATCCCGGTCACCCCGTCCCCGACCGCGACGACGGTGCCGGCGGCCTCCACGCCCGGGATGAGCGGCGGGCGCCCGGCCCGGTGGTAGACCCCGGCGCGGATGAGCGCGTCCGCCCGGTTCACGCCCGCCGCGGCGACCCGCACCAGCACCTGGCCGGGTCCGGCCACCGGGTCGGGCACCTCCACCGGCACCAGCACCTCGGGTCCGCCGAACTCCTCGATCCGCACCGCACGCATACCGCACCTGCCTTCTCGTGGCGACACCGGAGCGGCACACCCCGACTCACGGGGCGGCAACACCGGTTGAACTGGTGTCAGCCTGCGACACCCTATGAACCGGTGTCAAGCGGTAGGCTCAGCTCATGCCCCGCGAATCCGCCGCCCCTCCGACGGCCACCGCCGACCCGATGCTCGCGTTCCCGTTCATCGGCGGGCGCCCGTGCCTGGACTTCATCGCCACGCTCGGCCGCCGCTACGGCACCCCCGTCGAGCGACTGACCGACCCCGACGCCCTGGCCCGCTGGATCGACGAGGCAGGGCTGAGCACGGCGTCCGGCACGGACGACGAGCCCGCAGGGGCCACCGCCCGCGACCTCACGCAGGCGCGCACGCTGCGCGAGGCCCTCCACCGACTCGTCCGCGCCGCGATGGACGGGGTGCCGCCGGATCCCGCCGATGCCGCCCTGGTCAACGAGGAGGCCTGCCGCCCCGATCTCGCCCCCCAGCTCGCGGAGTCGGCGAAGCCGCGGCCGCCGCTGCGCTGGAAAGCGGACCATGCGGCGCCCGCGGCCCTGGCAACCGTGGCCCGTGACGCCGTCCTCCTCGTCACCGGTCCTCTGCTGACGAGGGTCAAGAAGTGCGAGAACCCGGCCTGTTCGCTGCTCTTCCTCGACGACTCCCAGGCCCGCCGCCGCCGCTGGTGCTCCATGGACCGCTGCGGCAACCTCGCGAAGGTCGCCGGCTACCGGTCCCGTAGCCGCGCCGCCTCCACCGAGTAACAGCGCACAACTCGCACCGCGCCGCCCGCAGGCGGTGGCGCACCCGCGTGGTGTAGCGGGCTACACCACCGGTTGGGGAGGGCGCTCCCTCGTGACGGCGCCCGGGAAACGGGATCGTTGATCTCGCAAGGCCAGTGGCTCCCGATCGGGAAGCCCGCCGCTCCCCCGAAAGGAAACTCCCGTGAAGGCGCTGCTCTCCTCCCGGCCCGTCCTGTGGTTCCTGTTCCTGTTCAACCTGGTCGTCGCCGCGGCCGCCCCGTTCGTCGTCGACGGCACGCAGGGCCTGATCACCAGCGTCGGCATGGGCGTGGTGTCACTGGGAGCGGGAGTCAGCCTCTTCCGGGGCCCCGCCCGGCCCGAGCATGCCTGAACCCACCTCGGCAGACGCGCCACCGGAATCAAAAGCTTGCTTGACTTAAGTAACTCGAATACGATTGCCTAACTCAAGCAAAATGGGCCGGGCGCCTTGAGCGGAGGCGCCCCGTGCACCGAATCCCGTGGGGACGGGGCGGTGCACTCCTCGGGCCCGGCGACCGGAAGTACTCCCCCCGTCCGGAGCCGGGCCCGAGGGCACATCGGCGACGACCGCCTCCCCGAGCCACGTCCCGGCCCGAGGCACCACGCACCACGGCCCCGGCTCACTGCCGCGAGCGCCGAGCCCGCACCGCGAAGTGCGCCACCAGACCCCCGCACCACGAAGAAGGAGTGCCTCCCCATGGCCACGATGAAGTCCGTTCGGACCGGCGCCGTCGGCAAGGTCGACGTGGTGGACGTCGAGCGTCCAGCGCCGGGCCCGAAGGACGTTCTGATGAAGGTCCGCGCCTGCGGCATCTGCGGCACCGACGCCACCTTCCTGCACATGGGCGGCATGCCGGCCCGCGGGCACGCGGGCGGCGAGCTGATCCCCGTGGCCCTGGGCCATGAGCCGGCCGGCGAGATCGTCGAGGTGGGCGCCGAGGTCACCGACCTGAAGGTGGGCGACCGCGTGGTCGTCAATCCGCAGGCCGCCCCCACGGGAATCATCGGCTGCGGCGGGAAGTTCGGCGCCATGAGCGACCACCTGCTCATCGAGAACGCCGTCGTCGGTACGAGTGTGGCGGTGTTCCCCGAGACGATGCCGTTCGCTGTTGCCGCGCTCAACGAGCCGATGGCCGTGGCCCGGCACGCCGTCAACCGCTCCCGGGCCACCTCCACCGACAAGGTCGTCGTCTTCGGCGCCGGGCCCATCGGGCTGGGCGCCACGATCTGGCTCAAGCTGCGCGGCGTACAGCACGTGGTCGTGGCCGATGTCATCCCCGAGCGCCTGGAGACCGCGCTCGCCGTCGGCGCCGACGCCGTCATCAACTCCGCCACCGAGGACATCACCGCCCGGCTGACGGAGTTGCACGGTGCCGCGGCCAACGCACTCGGCCAGCCCCGCGCCGGCACCGACCTCTACCTCGACGCCGCCGGCGCCCCCGCCGTCTTCGACGCCACCGTCGCCTCCGCCAAGTGGGGCGCCAGGATGGTCATGGTCGCCGTACAGAAGAAGTCCGACGCCATCGACCTCGGCGGCATGCTCCGCAGCGAGCTCACCCTGATCGCCTCCCAGGGCTACCCCACCGAGATCTTCGAGGTCACCCCCGAACTCGCGGAACACCAGGAGCGGTTCGCCCGGCTCATCAGCCACCGGGTGCCGTTCTCCGAGGTCGAGCAGGCCTTCGAGCTGGTGCTGACGCCCGGGGCCGCGGAGAAGGTCGTCGTCACCTTCGACGAGTAGCCGAGCCCGCGACCGGCGAGAGCGACCCCTTCCACGGAGCGGCCCCTTCCACGGTTCGTCGAAGGGGTCTCGGCCGGTCGGACCCACTGCGGACGCCCCTCGGGCAGGAACCCCACTTTCATGATCCAGAGCTTGCAGCGGTACCTGAGCTGCCACCCTCGTGTCGTCGACGCGGCGGTCGCCGTCGCACTTCTCGCCGGTTCCCTTCCGGGGAGCATGGTCTCGCTCCAGGGCGGCGCCCCTGGAATTCCGTGGTGGCCCGGCCTGCTCATGACCGGTGTGTCCTGCACGGTCCTGCTGTGGCGCCGCTCCCGCCCCCGCACCGCGGTGGCACTGAACCTCGTGTGCGCCGCGGCCGGGATCGCGCTCGGATACCTCGTCACGGCGCTGCTGCTTGGCCCTCTCATGGTCGCGTTGTACGCGCTGGCCGTCCGCACGGGCCGACGCACCGCGAACACCTTCGCCTTCACCGGCGTCGCCCTGCTGATCGGCACGGCGCTGCTCGCCGGTCCCGACGACGAACCGCTGGTCCTCAAGCTGCTCGGCCCCGCGTTCTGGCTGCTGCTGCCCACCTCGCTGGGCACGGTGACCCGGCTGCGCGCGGCCTACCTGGAGGCCGTACAGGCCCGCGCCGAGCACGCCGAACGCACCCGGGAGGAGGAGGCCCGGCACCGGGTCACCGAGGAGCGCATGCGTATCGCCCGCGATCTGCACGACGTGGTCGCCCACCACCTGGTGCTGGCGAACATCCAAGCCGGCACGGTGGCCCGCTTCCTGCGCACGCGACCGGAGGAGGCCGAGAGGATCGTCTCCGAGCTCACGGGCATCACCTCCGTGGCGCTGCGCGAACTCAAGGCCACCGTCGGCCTGTTGCGCGACGCGAACGAAACGACGAGGCCCGCGGAGGACACCCCGGGCCTCGCTCGACTCCCGGACCTGGCCGCCTCGTTCGAGGGCGCCGGGCTGACCGTCACGGTCACCACCGAAGGAGCGCCCCGGCCGCTCTCCGCCGGGGCGGACCTCACCGTGTACCGCGTCGTGCAGGAGGCGCTCACCAACGTCACCAAACACGCCGACACCCGCACGGCCGAGGTACGGCTCACCTACTCCCCCGACCGGCTGGGCATCGCCGTCACCAACGGCGGGCGCGGCAGACGCTCCGACTCCGCCGTCCCGAACAGCGGTTACGGTCTCGTCGGCATGCACGAGCGCGCCCGCTCCGTCGGCGGCCGGCTGCGGGCCCGGCCCCGCCCGGAGGGGGGTTTCGAGGTCGTCCTGCAACTGCCGCTGGAGCACCGTCCTGCCGAGGAGTCCGCGGTGACGTGAACCGGCCCCCGTGCCCGCCGATCGTCGGCTCAGGCGACGGTGGTGCCTTGCCGGTGGGCGCGGATGATGTCCGCGTACCGGTGTCCGCTGGCCTTGACGGTGCGCCGCTGGGTCGGGTAGTCGACGTGGACGAGGCCGAAGCGCTTGTCGTAGCCGTAGGCCCATTCGAAGTTGTCCAGCAGCGACCAGGCGTAGTAGCCCGCGAGCGGCGCCCCCTTGCGCAGGGCGCGGGCGCAGGCGGCCAGATGCTGCTCCAGGTAGCGGGTCCGTCCGGGGTCGTCGACGGCGCCGTCGGGGTCGACTCTGTCGGGGAAGGCGGAGCCGTTCTCGGTGACGTAGAGCCGCCGTACGCCGTAGTCGTCGGTGAGGCGCAGCAGCAGGGCCTCCAGGCCGTCGGCGTCGATCTGCCAGTCCATGCCGGTCCGCGTCACGTCCGGCAGACGGATCTCGCGCGCGTACGGCACGGGTCCGTCGGGGTCGTCGGCGATGGTGGCGGGGAAGTAGTAGTTGAGGCCGTGCCAGTCCAGGGGCGCGGCGATGGTCGCCAAGTCATTTGAGCGCTCAGGCAGTTCGATCCCGTAGAGCTCGCGCATGTCGGCGGGGAAGCCTCTGCCGTACACGGGGTCGAGCCACCAGCGGTTGGTGTGTCCGTCCATGCGTGCGGCCGCGGCGATGTCCTCGGGGCGGCAGGAGGCCGGTTCGATGGTGGAGTGGTTGGTGACGAGGCCGATCTGTGCGCCGGGGGCCGCCGCACGTATCGCCTGCGTGGCCAGGCCATGGCCGAGCAGCAGGTGGTACGAGGCGCGGACGGCGGCGGTCAGGTCGGTGAGCCCGGGGGCCATCCGGCCTTCGAGATGGCCGATCCATGCGGAGCACAGCGGTTCGTTGAGGGTGGCCCATTGGGAGACGCGGTCGCCCAGCCGTGCGGCGACCACGGAGGCGTAGGCGGCGAGGTGTTCGGCGGTGTCCCGTTCGGTCCAGCCGCCGCGGTCCTGGAGGGTCTGGGGAAGGTCCCAATGGTAGACCGTGACGCTCGGGGTGATCCCGGCGGCGAGCAGGGCGTCCACCACACGGTCGTAGAAGTCGAGGCCCTTGGCGTTCACGGGCCCGTCGCCGCCGGGTACGACGCGGGGCCAGGCGATCGACATGCGGTAGGCGTCGGTGCCGAGGCGCCGCATCAGTGCGATGTCCTCGGGCCAGCGGTGGTAGTGGTCGCAGGCCACGTCGCCGTGGTCGTCGCCCGCGACCTTGCCGGGTGTGTGGGAGAAGGTGTCCCAGATCGAGGGGGCCCGTCCGTCCTCCGTGACCGCTCCCTCGATCTGGTAGGCGGATGTGGCGGTGCCCCAGGCGAAGTCGTGGGGGAAGGCGGTGAGATCTATCGACTCGGGCAGTTCGGACACGAAGAACCTCTCGGCAGGGGTGGGTGAACGAGCGGGCGGGGGTGGGGAGTTACTTCACCGCGCCCGCGGTGAGGCCGGCGACGAGGTAACGCTGCAGCAGCAGGAACCCGGCGACCACGGGGACGCTGACGACGAGCGAGGCGGCCATGATCTGGTTCCAGTAGACGTTGTTGAGCGTGGAGTAGCCCTGGAGGCCGACAGCGAGCGTGCGGGTGGTGTCGTTGGTCATGACGGAGGCGAAGAGCACTTCGCCCCAGGCGGTCATGAAGGCGTAGACGGCGACCGCGACGATGCCGGGGATCGCGGCCGGTACGACGACGCGGAACAGCGCGCCGAACGGTCCGCAGCCGTCCACCAGCGCCGCCTCGTCCAGGTCGCGCGGCACCGAGTCGAAGTACCCGATCAGCATCCAGATCGAGAACGGCAGCGAGAAGGTCAGATAGGTGAGGATCAGCCCGCCGCGCGAGCCGAACAGCGCGATGCCGGTGGCGTTGCCGATGTTGACGTAGAGGAGGAACAGCGGGAGCAGGAAGAGGATGCCGGGGAACATCTGCGTGGACAGCACGGTGACCGTGAAGGTGCGCTTGCCCCGGAACTCGTAGCGGCTGACGGCGTACGCGGCGAAGACGGCGATCACCACCGAGCAGACCGTCGCGGCTCCCGCCACGATCAGGGAGTTCACGAAGTACCGGGCGAGCGGGATCGTCGACCAGATGTCGATGTACGGGCGCAGGGTCAGGCCGCTCGGCATCCAGCGGAACTTCCCCGAGACGTCCGCGAGGGGCTTGAGCGAGCTGGACACCATGACGTAGACCGGGAGCAGCACGAACCCGGCGAGCAGGGTGAGGAAGATCCGCCGGGACCAGAAGAAGGAGCGCGGCGGGGCCATCGGCGAGCGTGGCGTGGTCGCCCTGGTGGATGCCTCAGACATCGGCCGTCTTCCTTCCCCGGGAGGTCAGCAGGAGGTAGCCGCCCGTCACGGCGAGCAGGAACAGCAGCAGCAGGACGGACATGGCGGAGCCGGTTCCGAAGTTCCAGGTGACGAACGACGCCTGGTAGATGTGGACCGAGATCAGGTCCGCGGCCTCGGGAGCGGACCTGCCGAAGAGCACGTACGGCGTGTTGAAGTCGTTGAACGTCCACAGGAACAGGACCAGCACGAGGACCTGGTTGACCGGGCGCAGCGACGGCAGGGTGATGCGGCGGATCCGCTGCCACATGCCCGCCCCGTCGAGGGCGGCCGCCTCGTACAGTTCGCCCGGGATGTTCTGCAGGCCGGCCGTGACGATGAGGAACGCGAACGGCCAGCCCTTCCACACCGACACGGTGAGCAGGGCGTAGAAGCTGTTGTCGCCGATGAGCCAGAAGGACGGCTTGTCGGTGAGGTGCAGCTGGTCGTGCAGGACGTGGTTCACCAGGCCGTTGTCGTGCTGGAACATGAACACCCAGGTGATGACGGCCGCGTAGACCGGCAGGGCGTACGGCACCAGGAACAGGGCCCGGAGCAGGCCGCGGCCGCGGAAGGTGTCCTGCATGTACAGGGCGGCCGCCGTGCCGATCAGCCAGCACAGGGCGACGGACAGCAGGGTGAAGGCGACGGTGACGAGGAACGAGTGGAGCAGTGCCTCGCCCACCGGTGCGCTGAAGTCCACCGACACCTTGTAGTTGTCGAGGCCGGTCCAGGGCGCGGTGCCCCAGTCGCGGATGTAGAACTGCGTGAGCTCCTTGAAGCTCATCACGATGCCGATCACCATCGGGACGAGGTGGACGAGGAGTTCGAGGACCAGGGCGGGCAGGAGCAGCAGGTAGGGCAGTCCGATGCGGCGGATCCGCCCGGGGCGGCGGGGGCCGCGCGCCGCACCCGGGGGTTCCTTGTGCACGGCCTTCGCACCGGCCTCGGTGGGGACAGTGGTCGTCATGGGGTGCCTGTGCTCACTTCTTGGGCATCTGCTGCTGGGCCTTGTCGAGTTCGGCCTTCACCGAGGCGGTGGTCACCGGGCGTCCGGCGGCCGCGTCGGCGAACAGGTTCTTGACGGCGGTGCCGACGGCGGTCTCGAACTGGGACTCGTCGGCGACCTGTGGAAGCGCGGCGGCGCTGGCCGCGAGGGTCTCCTTCAGGACGGCGTTCGCCGGGGTGTTGAAGGCGGCCTCCGACTGTGCGGCCCGCACCGGCGGGATCGAGCTGTACGCGGTGTTGAGGATCTTCTGCTCGGCGTCGGAGGTCATGAACTTCACGAACTTCGTGGCACCGTCGAGGTTGTCGGTGTTCTTGAAGACGGCCAGGTTGATGCCCGCGACCATCGAGTTGACGCTCGTGCCCGTTCCCGGGGTGCCGGACTGCACGGGGACCGGAGCGATGCCGTAAGCGTCCTGACTCATGCCCTGGGAGGTGAGGTTGGCGGACGCGCCCTGCCACAGCAGCATGGCGTTCTTGCCCTTGGCGAAGTCGCTGACGGACTGGTTCTGCGCGTACTCGGCGTTGCCGGGCGCGATGATCCTGTCCTTGGCCATCAGGTCGACGTACTGCTTGACCGCGCTGACCACGCCGTCACCGGTGAAGTCCGCCTTGCCGTCGGCGGTGAAGAAGTCCGCGCCGTGCTGCTTGGCGAAGACGAAGGCGTGGTGGATGTTCTCCGAGGGATTCGAACCTTCCGCGCCAAGGCCCCACTTGCCGTCCTTGGAGAGCTTCTTGCCGTCGGCGATCAGCTCCGCCCAGGTGGCCGGCGGCTTGGATATCCCGGCCGCGGCGAACATCTTCTTGTTGTAGTAGAGCGCGTACGACATCGAGTACAGCGGGACCGCGGCCGGGTCCTGGCCCTGCGCTCCCGTCGAGCCGAGCGCGGAGTCGACGAAGCGGCCCTTCCCGCCGATCCTCGCGAAGTTCTTGGCGTCCCACGGCAGCAGCGCCCCGGTGGCCTGCAGGGAGGCGCTCCAGGTGTTTCCGATGTTCAGGACGTCGGGGCCCTGGCCGGAGGTGGTCGCGGTGAGGATCCGGTTGAGCAGGTCCGACCAGGGCACGACCTCCAGCTTCACCTTGATCCCGGTCCGCTTCTCGAACTTGTCGAGTTCGGGCCGCAGGACCTTCTTGTCGACCTCGACGGTGGCGCCCTGATTGGAGGCCCAGTAGGTGAGGGTCTTCGGCGAGTCGTTGGACCCGCCCCCGCCGGAGGAGGAACCGCCACCACAGGCAGCCGCGGTGAGGACGAGGGAAACGGTGACGGCACCGACGGCCGCGGCTCTGACTCTGCGCATGACTTCAGGAGCCTTTCGAGGGGTGACAGAACGCCGGGAGGGAGGTCCGCAGCAGCGCCCCACGCTCGGACCTCAAAGCCCCATGGCTTAATTTACGGCGTGAGTTAAACGGTAAGTGAAGGTCGCGTCAAGGGCTCTCACAGAGGTATGTTGCGATCCATCACTTCAGAACAAGGGGGCAGCGTGAGCGTGCGCGGCGGCCGTACGGTGCGTGACCTGCGGCGGGAGAACCGGACCGCGGTACTGCAGCGGTTGTACTTCGACGGGCCTCTCAGCCGGTTCTCGCTGGGCCCCGCCACCGGGCTGAGCTCCGGGTCCATCAGCAACGTGGTGGCCGAACTGGTCGCCGAGGGCCTGGTGGAGGAGGCCGGAAGCGTGGACTCCGCCGGCGGGCGGCCGCGCACACTGCTGCGCATCAGTCCGCACAGCGGCTACATGATCGGCGTGGACATCGGCGAGACCCGGGTCCGGATCGAGCTCTTCGACCTGGCACTCACCGAGTTCGCGCGGGTGGAGCGCCCGCTGGTCACCGAAGGCCCCCGGCCCATCGACCGCTACGACGTCGGCGTCGTCGTCGGCCATGTGCGCGACGGCATCGGTGAGGTCATGGACCGGGCCGGGATCGCGGTCGAGCGGCTGCTCGGCGTCGGCATCGGTGTGCCGGGCATCGTCGTCGGGGCGCCCGGGGAGGGCGCCGTGGTGCACGGGCAGACCATCGGCTGGGACGCCGTACCGCTGGAGCGCCTGCTGCGCGAGTCGAGTCATCTGCCGCAGTCGGTGCCCTATTTCATCGACAACGGCGCGAAGACGCTCGGACAGGCGGAGATGTGGTTCGGCGCCGGGCGCGGCGCCCGCAACGCCGTCGTGGTGCTCCTGGGCTCCGGTGTCGGCGCCTGCGTCGTGGCCGACGACATCCGGCCCGGCCGGGCTCTGGAGTGGGGTCACCTGACCGTCCGCGTCGGAGGGCGCCGCTGCCGTTGCGGGGCTCAGGGCTGCCTGGAGGCGTACGCAGGGGCGGAGGCGCTCCTGGAACGCTGGGCGGAGGCCGGCGGACAGCCGCCGGCCGGGGTGGACGAGGAGACCGCGCTGGCCGCGATGCTGGCCGCCGCCCACCCCGGTCCGCGCGCCGACGGCACCACGCCGGAGGCGGACACGGCGGCCCGGACCGTCCTGGAGGAGACCGCCGAGTACGTCGGCGCGGGCTTCTCGGACCTGATCAACCTCTTCCAGCCCGAACGCATCCTGGTCGAGGGCTGGGCCGGACTGATGCTCGGCAACCGCTTCCTGGACTCCGTACGGGACCACGCCACCTCGTACTCCCTCGCCTACCCGGCCGGCCACGTCCGGATCGGCCTCGGCACGCTCGGTCCCGACGCCGTCACCGTCGGGGCCGCGCTGCTTCCGCTGGCCGGCTTCTTCGCACGGGGCGGCCACCGCGAGCAGGCCGAGCCGCAGGAGCCGGTGCCCGCGTGGCGGACGACGCTGCAGGAGCGGGGGCGCGCGAAGAGCGGCGGGCGAGACCCGGGTGCCGCTTCGCCCGAGTGACTCCTGCATGACTGATCGGCGCCCGCGCCGGCGGTTGCCGAGGTCATGACGTGCAGACGTTCCTCAGCTCGTCGGCGGCGGCGTCGATCCTGCCGGAGTCCGGGTGGGTGTCGCCGTTCAGGACGGCCTTGTTGTAGTCGGCGATCGCGTCGTCGAGGTCGTCGACCGCCTTGTCGACCTTGTCGTCGTCCGTGCTCTCCGTGCCGTCTGCGATCTTGTCGAGGTTCTTGTCGATGGTGTCGATGGACTCGTCGGTCCGCGTCGGATCCTTCGCCGCGTCCAGGCCGGCCTCATGGATGGCCTTGAGGCTGTCGGCGATCGTGTCCGAGTTGTGCAGGCAGTTCAGCGAGTCGTCGAAGCTGTCGGGGTCGCAGCCGGTGACGAGTCCGGCGGTCAGCGCGACGGCCGCCAAAGCGGTGGCGATGACGGGGGTACGGCGTCGACGTCGTCGATTCGTGGCCATGGAGTGGACCTTCCTCACTACGGAAGCCGCGCCGAAGGGAGCGCGGGCGGGGCAGAGCCCGGGCAACGTCAGGACCGAGCCGCCTCGGCCCGCTTCCGGCTCCCCTGCACGGCGACTTCCTTCGGGGCGAAAACGGCCCCTCACGGGGCCGTCGATCGGTTGCGATCTCTCCCGGCCACGATCCCCTCGCGCGCTCGCCGCCACGAGGGACCGGGCTCCCCAATGCCAGGTGTAGCCCGCTACACCATGGCGCGGACCCTCAGGAGCCGACAGGCGTCCAGTGCGGGTCGCGCCCCAGGAAGGCGAGCAGCGACTCGGCCGGGCCGGCGCCCTCCGCTGCCTCGCGGGCCGGCGCGAACACCCCGAAGGAGTCCCGGAGATGATCGACGAGCCCGTCCGCCGCGAGCCGGATCCCCTCGGCGATGTCGTCCTCCAGCGGCGCGTCCTGGCCCGTCGCCACAGCCATGTCCCAGGCGTGCACGGCGGCGTCCATGGCGGCCGCGGCGGCGGCGAGTGCGTAGGGCAGCGGTCCCAGCGGGGTCGGCACCTGCTCCGTGCCGGCGGGCAACGGCGCGTAGGCGTCCGCCACATCGCGCAGCACCTTGTCCAGTACGGCCTGGGCGTCGGTGTCCAGCGCGTCCGCCGGGTGGAAGGGGTCGGAGTCGGGCTGCCCGGCGCCGGTGATCGCGGCGCCGTAGGCCTGCTGGTCGAGTCGCGCATGGTTGAGAACCTGCCGTACCGTCCATTCACTGCACGGAGTCGGCGCTCCCCAGGCCTGCTCCGGGACGGCGGCGGCGACCTCACGCAGGTAGCTGTGCGCCCGTGTCAGCAGTTCCATGCCCTCGACGTTGCTCATCCTGGTCCCCTCCTGATGGCCTTCGGGTGAAGGCCTACCGGCTGATGAGAACAACCTAGGCTCTCTTGCGGACAGTTACAGTCCTCAATGAACACGTTCGGCGCGGCGGCGAGAGGGAAGACCCCAGGGATGCAAGAGGTACGTGGTGCATCGGCCAAGGCAGGTGGTCCCTTGGTCAAGCTGCGCCGGGAGTGGGGCACGGCGGGCGCGCAGCTCGCGAAGTGGCGCCGGGAACCCGTGGTCCTCCAGTCGGTGCGATCGGCGGCGGCGGCAACGATCGCCTATGTGGTGGCGCTGCGGATCAGTCCCGAATCCGCACCGCTCACCGCGCCGCTGACCGCGCTCCTGGTCGTGCAGGTCACGCTCTACGCCACCCTGACCACCGGTGTCCGCCGGGTGAACTCCGTGGTGGCCGGCGTCGTGGTCGCCATCGCCTTCAGTGTGCTGGTGGGTCTGACGTGGTGGAGTCTGGCGCTGCTCATTCTCGCCTCGCTCGCGGTCGGACACCTGGTCCGGGTCAGCGAGTTCGTGCCGGAGGTGGCGATCAGCGCCATGCTCGTCCTGGGCGTGACCCGGGTGGGGGACACGGCCTGGGCCAGGGTGCTGGAGACCGTGATCGGCGCCGTGGTCGGGCTCGGCTGCAATCTGCTCTTCGCTCCCCCGGTGTGGGTGGGCGCGGCCGGGGAGTCGATCGAGGATCTGGCGCGCCGGGTACGGCAGTTGATGCTGCGAATGGGCGAGGAGGCGGCCGGCCGCACCCCCGTCGCCCACGCCACAGCGCGGCTTCATGAGGCGCGGCGTCTGGACCACGACATCATCGAGGTCGACGCGGCGCTCAAGCAGGCCGAGGACAGCCTGCGGCTCAATCCCCGTGTGCGGGAGGGCCTGCTGCACCGAGTGGTGCTGCGTACCGGTCTCGACACCCTGGAGATCTGCACGGTGGTCCTTCGGGTACTGGCGCGCAGCCTCACCGATCTCGCCAAGGCACGGGAGCCCGAGCCGCTGTTCGAGCCGCAGACGGGCGCGGCGGTGGAACGGCTCCTGGGCGAGGTGGGCGACGCCGTGGTCAGTTTCGCGGTGCTGGTGACCACCGACGTCAGCATCAGTGCGCAGTCGGCGGAGTCCCGGCTCGCCGACCAGCTCACCACGGCGGCCGCCACCCGCGACAAGCTCGCCGCCCTGTTGCTCGAAGAGGTCCAGCGCGACGCCCGCCAGTGGCAGTTGCACGGCGCTGTCCTGACCGAGGTCAACCGCATCCTCGACGAGCTCGACACGGAGCACCGCTCGCGACGGCTCCTGGAGGAGCTGGACCGCTGCACACGCGAGCAGCGCGAGCGCCGTCCGCGCGTCACGCGTCTGCGACGACAGCTGCGTGTCCCGCGAGCGCTGCGCCGGAACCGGAACCGCCCCACCGCCTCCCGACGTTCTACGTGAGGAAGCGGCCGCGCGCCGGCGATCAGGGGCCGGCGGCGCGGCGACGACGAGGGGAGCAGACGGATGACCGACGCCACCGTGCGGATCGACGGAAACACACTGCTGTTGCCGGGCGGGGTGCGGGTGCGGTTCATCCGGACCCTGCGGCTGCCCGAGAAGGGCACGCACCAGCTGCCGCCGGGCCTGGGCGAGTTCCCGGTCCGCCGCGTCGAGGACTTCCCTGACACGGTGCCGGCCGAGTGGCGGGCGCGCGGCGGTGTGATGCTGCCGGTGTATCTGCGCGAGGCCATGTGGCTGAGCTTCTCGGGGACGACGGAGCCGGCCGCGCTGCAGGTGGGCGTGGGCAAGGTGTGCGCGGTGTCGGGCAAGCCGTGGAGCTCCCGGCTCACCCGCGACCCGCAGAACTACGTGGTGCTGCCCCGGCAGCCGTGGCTCGACGGCATCAACTCCGGCAAGGGCACGGTCCGCCAGTTCGTGGCGGTGCCGCTGGGGCTGGGTGCCACCGTCGAGGGCCAGGTCACCGGCGAGGAGGTGTGGGGCGGCGTACAGCTGCAGTCCTTCCCGCTGAACGGCGCGGAGCTGGCCGCGTGGCGTGCGGCGGAGCGGCTGGCCGAGGAACGCCGACGGGAGACGGCGCAGAACTTCGGAGGCTACGGAGCCGCGGTTCCCATGGCCGCTGCGCCCGCCTTCGGTGCCCCTCCGGCGCCCGGTGCCCCTGCGGCCCCCGGCAGCGCTCCGAGCGGCGGCGCCTCGCGCGGCGCCCCACGCAAGCCCGCGGCGATGGGCCTCGGTGTGGGCGGCTCGATGCGTCAGGAGATCTACCGCGACGACCGGCCGCTCACGGCGTGGGCCGAGACGCCCGGCGGGCGGGTGTTCGTCCATCTGGTGACACCGCCCGAGTGGCGCCGGATCACCGGCGAGGCGCCGCCGCCCTCCCCCGTGGACCGCGCGGCCTACACGCAGGCCGGGCTCCCCTGGTACGACTACTACGACAACGACGCCGTGGATCTCGCCCCCACGGACACGCTGGGTGTGGTCAAGCAGGTCGGTGAGTGGCTCGGTGACGACCACGAGCCCTGGCAGGAGCCCTCGCCCCACCAGGTGAAGCCGCTCGGGGACGCGCCCGGAAAGCCGGTCGGGGACGGCGACTGGTAGGCGTCCGGACACGCCCGCAGAGTATTGCGCCCTGCGCAACGCCTGTTGCTGTTCTTGCGTTCGAGGTGTGCTTGCCGCCAAGGTGGCTGTCGGCCCTGAGGCAACCGACACCCGAGGTGCAGGCATGAGCAGTGGTGCAGAACCGGCGTGGGAGGCCTCCGGCGGCGGCTGGAGCAGGCGGCGCCTGGTCGCGGCGCTGGGCGCGGCCGCCGCGATGGCGACGGTCCCGGCGCCGGTCGCACCCCGGCCGGGCCCGTCCGCCGCCGGCCCCGGGCCGCGGACCGGCTCACCCACGGCGCCGCAGCCCGGGCCCACGACGGCGCCGCAGGCCGACCCCACCGCGTCGCCGTCGGGCGGCTCCGGCCCGCGCCCGTTGCTCCTCGGCACGTACACGTCGGCCGAGGGCGGCGGGAAGGGGATCGGTGTCGCCTCCTACGACCCCACCACGGGTCACCTGACCGGAACCGGCACGATCACCGGAGTCGGTGATCCGTCGTATCTGGCGCTGCATCCCAACGGCCGTACGCTCTACGCCGTCGATGAGCGCGAGAAGGGCGCGGTGACGGCCGTACGGCTGTCACCGGATTCGTCGGGCGGCAAGGTGCTGGGCAGCCGCGGCACCGGCGGGTCGGGGCCCTGCCATCTGTCGGTGCATCCGGGCGGCCGGTGGCTGCTGAGCGCCAACTACGGTTCGGGCAGCGTGGCCGTGCACCCCATCGAGGCCTCCGGCGCGCTCGGCGAGCGCACCGCCCTGGTCAGGCACTCCAGCCCCGCGCCGGGACCGGGTCAGGAGGGGCCGCACGCCCACCAGTTCGTCACCGGCCCCGACGGCGGCCATGTGCTCGCCGTCGACCTGGGCACCGACACCGTCTACACCTACCGCCTCGACCTGTCCGAGGGCACGCTCACCGAGGTCTCCCAGGCCCACACACGACCGGGCGCAGGGCCGCGCCATCTCACCTTCCACCCCGGCGGCCGCTTCGCCTACCTCGCGAACGAGGTCGACAACACGGTCGGCGTCTGCGCGTACGACCCGGCCACCGGGCGTCTCACGCCAGGCGATCCGCAGTCCACGGGCACGGGCGGGGGCACGAGTTACCCGGCGCAGATCCTGGTGACGTCGGACGGGTCGTTCGCGTATCTCGCCAACCGGGGCCACAACAGCCTGACGCGTTACGCGGTCGAGGCCGGCGGCGCCCGGCTTCGCCTGCTGGACACCGTGCCGGTCGGCGGCGACTTCCCGCGGCACATCGCCTTCTCCCCGGACGGGGCGCTGCTGTTCGCGGCGAATCAGCGGTCGGGCACGGTGACCGTCTTCCACGTGGACCGCGGGAGCGGTGAACTGCGGCGTGCGGGCGAGCCGTTCGCCTCACCCGTCGCCGTCTGTGCGCTGCCGCTGTAGCGCGCGGGGGCAGGTCGCGGAACTCGCCTGCGTGAGCAGGACGTGCATGCGCTCCGTGAGCTGCGTGACGTCGTCTGCCGGCGCGTGGAACGGCAGGCGTACGTCGCCGTTTCCGCGGGCGCGTTCGATGCGCAGCGTCAGCCCGTGCCGGTCGACGGCGAGCGGCTGGACGCGGACCGCGCCGTGCAGGCTGTCGGGCTCGACGAGTCGGGTGAGCCGTTCGACAGCGTCCGGGTGCGCGTCGGCGAGGTGGGTCAGAAGCTGGGCCTCGGCGCCGGCCAGCGGGTCGGGCTCGGCGCCGGCGAAGTCGTCGAGGCCGATCACGACCGTCCCCGCCGGCCGGCGCAGCACGATGCGCGAGGGGCGGAACGCCAGGTGCCCGTCGTCGGGCACGAACCAGCCCGACATCCACAGCCGGGCGCGGATCCGGCTGCGCACGGGGACGGGCGCGACGTCGGCGAACTCCAGGATCGCGGACGGCTCCCCGCGCGGCGCGCAGATCGCGGCGGCGAGCAGCGCGCTGTCCTCCGGTACGTGCAGCAGCACCCTGCCGTCCGCGGCGACGGTGTGTGCGCCGACGAACTCCTCCCGACCGCCCTGCGCGGTCACCGCGCAGGACCAGGCCGCGGCGAGCACCGAGCGGGCGTGCTCCGCCGCGGCGGGCGCGGCCGTCCAGGTATGACGGTCACCCATCCCAAACCTCCCTTAGGTAAGCCTTGCCTAAGCTATCGAAGATCCGGGCGCACGCCAACCACGCCTCCGTGAGGGTCTTGCGAGTACGAGTGGGATCAGGCCAGGTGAAGACGCCCCTCAGGGCGCGATCACACCCAACAGCGCCCGTGCGCACAGGTCACGCACCTGGTCGCGGGACAGCTCCGCCCCCCTGAGCCACTCCAGACAGACGGCCGTGGTGAAGGCCAGCCAGCCGCGTACGGCGATGCGGAGTTCGAGCTGGTCCTCACCCGCGCGGCCGATCTCGGGGTCGGCCGCGAGCGCTGCCAGGATCTGCCGCTCCTGGGCGGCCAGGGACTGCCGGTAGACCTTGCGTACGGCCTGGTCGCCCGCCGCGTCGGCCCGGTGGAAGGCGCGGAAACCGTGCGCGTGCGCCTCGACGTACTCCAGGAACGTGTCGAGCCCGGCGGCGAGTTGGTCGCGGACCGGTACGCCGGGAACCGCGGCCGTCATACGCAGCATCCGCTTGCTCTCGCGCTCCACGACCGCCGCGAAGAAGTCCCGTTTGGTCGGGAAGTAGTGGTACAGCAGGCCGCGCGAGACGCCGGCGATCTCGGCGACCTGCTCGATCCACACGTCGTCGTACGGCGACTCCGAGAACAGCCGCGCCCCCACCGTGAGCAGTTGCTCCCTGCGCTCCTCGGTGCTGAGCCGACGGCGCGTGCGCTCCCCCTGCTTCCCGGCCATGCCCGCACTCTACTTGACGTCGGTTCAACAACGGGATCACACTGAAACGCGCTATTGAACCCACGTACAACAGAGTCAGTGAACAGAGTCAATCAGCCGCAGGACCAAGGGAGACGGCGTCATGGCGGAGACGACACGGACCGCACTGCCCAAGGGCTTTCGCAGTGCGGAACTCGGCTGGCCGGAACTGCACCGCATCCCCCACCCGCCGCGCCGCGTCCCACTGATCGGCGACGTGCTCGGCGCCAACCTGCGCACGCCCGTACAGGATTCACTGAGCCTCGGCCGAGCCCTGGGGCCGATATTCCGGCGAAGGGCCTTCGCCAAGGAGATCGTCTTCGTCGGGGGCGCGGAGCTCGCCGGGGAGCTGGCGGACGAGGCACGGTTCGCCAAGCACGTGGGCCTGGGGGTCGCCAATCTCCGGCCGGTCGCCGGGGACGGCCTGTTCACCGCGTACAACCACGAGCCGAACTGGCAGCTGGCACACGACGTCCTGGCCCCGGGCTTCAGCCGTGAGGCCATGGAGGGCTACCACCCGATGATGCTCGCCGTGACCGAGCGGCTGATCGAGCACTGGGACCGGGAGCGGACGGCGGGGCGCGCGGTGGACGTGCCCGGCGACATGACGAAGCTGACGCTGGAGACGATCTCCCGCACCGGCTTCGGCCACGACTTCGGCTCCTTCGAGCGGGCCCGTCCGCACCCCTTCGTGCAGGCGATGGTGGGCACGCTGACGTACGCGCAGCGCCGCAACATCGTCCCCGAGCCGCTTGCGCCCCTGGTGCTGCGCGGCGCCACCCGCCGCAACGAGGCCGACACGGCGCTCCTCAACCGCACGGTCGACGCGGTCGTGGCGGCCCGCCGCGGCGGGAGCGGGGAGGGCGACCTGCTCGACCGGATGCTGGAGACCGCCCACCCGGCGACCGGGGAGCGCCTGACGCCGGAGAACATCCGCCGCCAGGTCATCACCTTCCTGATCGCGGGCCACGAGACCACCTCGGGCGCCCTCTCCTTCGCCCTGCACTACCTCTCCCGGCACCCTGAGATCGCGGCCCGCGCACGGGCCGAGGTACGGCGAGTCTGGGGCGACACGGACCGGCCCGGCTACGACCAGGTCGCCAGGCTGCGTTACGTCCGCCGAGTGCTCGACGAAGCGCTGCGGCTGTGGCCGACGGCGCCCGCCTTCGCCCGTGAGGCCCGCCAGGACACGGTGCTGGGCGGGGTCCACCCGATGCGGCAGGGCGCCTGGGCGCTGGTCCTGACGGCGATGCTGCACCGGGACCGGGAGGTGTGGGGCGAGGACGCCGAGCAGTTCGACCCGGACCGCTTCGACGCGAAGGCGGTCCGCGCGCGCCCGGCGCACACCTTCAAGCCCTTCGGCACCGGGGCGCGGGCCTGCATCGGCCGCCAGTTCGCTCTGCACGAGGCCACGCTCGTGCTGGGGCTGCTGCTGCGCCGCTACGATCTGCGGGCCGACCCCGACTACCGGCTGCGGGTGGCCGAGCGACTCACCCTGATGCCGGACGGGCTGCGACTGCACCTCGAACGTGCCGCGCCCACCGCGGAGTTGCCCGCCGCCCCCGTCCCCGAAGGGGCCTCAGCTCCCGGCTGTCCAGTGGCCCGGGCGGGCGACTGACTCGGGCAGCCTGGTTGCGGCGCTGCCCCGGGCCGCGTTCAGCTGGGGCTGGGTGAGGAAGAAGGCGCCGGTCAGGTCGGCGTCCGTGAGATCGGTGTCGCGCAGATCGGCGCCGATCATGTCCGCGCCGCGCAGGTCGGCACCGGTCAGGTCCGCGGCGATCAGGTAGGCGCCACGCAGGTTGGCTCCCCGCAGGTCGGCGCCCTTCAGACGGGCGCCCATCAGGTCGGCGCCCCGGCGGTCCTTGGGGCGGCCCTTGCCGGCCCGGCCGGCCACGGCCCGGGCACGGACGAGTTCGCTGGTACGCAGCAGCAGGACGTTCACGTCCTGGCGGTGCGCGCCCACGTCCAGCTCCCCCAGCTCGTCCGGGGTTCGGCGGGTGAGTCGCTCCGTCCTGTCGAGCATCCGGCGCAGGTCGGCGTGGACAGGGCGGGCGGCGGGGAGGGTGAGCGCCTCGGTGAGGTACCAGAGCAGTTCGTGGAGCTGACGCACGACGGGGAACACGTCGAACATCTGCCGGGCGTCCTCACTGGTGCCCGAGCGCCAGTCCCGGCCGCCGAAGGTGACCTGGGAGACCTTCTGGCCCGCGCCGAAGCAGTCGTAGACCGTGCAGCCCGTGAAGCCCTTCTGCCGCAGCTCGGTGTGGATGCCGCACCGGGAGTCGGTCCGCAGGTTCGGGCACGGTTTCCCGGCTGCCTTGTCGATGGCGAAGTCGGCCGAGGCCGCGAAGGGCAGGGCGACACAGCACAGTCCGAAGCACTGACCGCAGTCGGCCCGCAGGTCAGCGAGGGTGTTCTGGGCTGTTCCGGTGTCGTCACGCATGTCCCCAGCTTACTGATCGGCCCGGCACGGCCCGGACCGTCGCCCGCCCGCCGCGGGCGCCCGTGCCACGGCCGCTTCCACGGCTGCGCGGCCCTGGGCGGCGAGAGGGACGCTGCACGCGCACTCGAGGAGGCGGCCCTAGAGTACGGACGGTGCGAACTGTCCTGCGGCCGGAGCCGTCGTGAGGCACCCCTGGCGTACGCCCGCGGGGTTCGGACCGGAGCGTCCAACTCCCCTGCGGAGGACGGAACTCACCGATGATTTCCCGGCATCGGAGAGGTCGCTAATACAGGCGAAAACAAGTTCCGCTAAAACTGGGCCACAGCGCCGCATGAGCCGCCACGGCTCCGCCGACCTTACGAGCTATAGAGGTATGAACAGACGCAGGAGGGACATCATGTGCACCCATCGGCCACCGTGCCCGACCGCCGCCCGCCCCGACCACCACGCCGCCGTGATCGTGTCGGCCCATCCGGAGCAGGGCTGGTACGTCCTGTGCAACGGAACGATCGTCTTCGACGACACCGGTGAGCTGCTGCCCGACGGCCAGGTGGTGGGCCCGCTGCGGGCGACCGACCGGCTGCCGGTCGCCGCCTGAACCCGCCACCCGGCGGCCGGCGGCGCGTCACCAGGTGACGAGGAGCGACTGCGGTCCCCTGATGGTTCCCTTGCTCTGGAAGACCGTCTTCTCCGGCGGCTCGGCCAGCCGCAGTTCCGGGAAGCGTGTCAGCAGCCCGGAGAGCATGACCTCGGACTCCATCCTCGCCATCATGGCGCCCATGCAGTGGTGCGGGCCGTGCCCGAAGGACAGGTGCGAGAGGGCCTCCCGGTCGAAGTCCAGCGCCTCCGGGTTCTCGAAGACCTCCGGATCCCGGTTCGCGGTGAGGTAGGACGCGTAGACGGCCTCTCCCTCGCGGATCAGGACCCCGCCGACCTCGACGTCCTCGGTGGCGATCCGGGCGAGTCCCACGCCATTGCGGTGCGGGATGTGCCGCAGCAGTTCGTCGACCGCCTGCGGGAGCAGTTCCGGCCGGGCACGAAGCCGGGCCAGGTGCTCCGGATGGGTCAGGAGCATGTAGACCATGTTGGCGCTGTTGTAGCGGACCGCGTGCGCGGCGCTGACCATGATGATGGTGGCCAGGGACACCGCCACGTCCTCGGTGATCTCCCCGGCGTCGCACGCCTGCGCCAGTACCCCCGCGAGATCCTCGCTCTCCTCCCCCTTCGCGCCCTTGCGGCTGCGCAGCAACTCCACGATGTACGCGCGCACTTCGGCCCGGGCCGCTCTGCTCGCCCCGGCGTCCGCCGTGGCGGAGAGGATCGTGTCGGTCCACGGGGCGACCCGCGCCCGGTCCTCCCTCGGTACACCCAGCAGGTCACCGATCACGGCCAGCGGGAACGGCTTGTGCAGCATCTCCATCAGGTCGGCGGGCGGCCCGTGCCGCTCCACCGCGTCCAGCAGCTCCCCTGCCGTCTGCTCGGCCATCGGCCGCAGCCGCTTCATGTGCCGCCCGGTGAACGCCTTGTTGATGACCTTGCGCAGCTTGGTGTGGTACGGCGGGTCGGCGTAGCCGAGGGCCAGCTTCGAGGCGACCGGTTCGCTCAGCATGCTCGTCACGGTGCGGTCGACGAGTTCCTCGCGGCTGAAGCGGGGGTCGGAGGTGACCAGCTTGACGTCCTCGTACCGCGTCACCAGCCAGGCCTCGTGGTCGGAGAAGTACGGCAGGCGGATGCGGGCGACGGGCTCCTCGGCCAGGAGCTTGGCCAGCAGCGGGTCGAACTCCAGTCCGGGAAGGTCGTCGAGCGTCCAGTCGTGCGCGCTGGGGGTGTCTGTGTCGGGCTGGGACGTCATCGGTTTGGTCTCCCGTGGTCGGTCGCGGGTGCCCGTCCGCCTGGCCGTACGGGCCCCTGTGCTCGGACATGCCTTCCCCGCACCGGCGGTCACCGACGCTCGCGGATACGTGCGACCCCCTGAACGGAGCACACCGCCGGGGCCGGCGAATCCGAAGCCCACGGCTCAGCAGCCGACGTACCTCTGGAGGTTTCGCGCGACACCGGGTATCGAGTCGGCCATGGACCACGACACGCGCCTTTCCGGGCTGCCCGCCCCTCCCCCGCAGGGTGCCGCAGCACTGCCGCCCGGCACCTACGACGGAACGCTGGTCCTGGTCACGGGCGGCGGCACCGGCCTCGGGAAGGCGATCGCGGCGGAGTTCGCGCGGCTCGGCGCCGATCTCGTGATCGCGAGCCGCAGTGAGGATCATCTGCGGCCCGCGCAACAGGAGTTGGCGGAGCTGGGCACACGGGTGACGGCGGCCGTGTGCGACATACGGGACCCGGCCCGCATCGGCGCGCTGTTCGACGCCTGCCCACTGCCCGACGTGCTCGTCAACAACGCGGCCGCCAACTTCCCCGTGCCCGCCGAGGACATGTCCGCGCACGCCTGGCGGGCGGTCGTGGACATCACGCTCACCGGCACGTTCCTCATGACCCGCGAGTTCGGACGCCGCCATCTGGCCGCACGGACGCCCGGCTCGATCATCAATGTGGGGGCCTCGTACGCCTGGACCGGCGGCCCCGGCTACGCCCACAGCGCGGCGGCCAAGGCGGGTGTGCGCAATCTCGTGGAGACGCTGGCCGTGGAGTGGGGGCCGTACGGCATCCAGGTGAACGGGCTGGTGCCCGGGCTGATGCCGCACGAGGACATGACGGCGGACATCCGCGGCACGCTGGAGCACGCCGCCGACCAGGACCGCCGGCAGCCCGCCCTGCGGGTCGGCGCGCCGCGCGAACTGGGCTGGGCGGCGACCTTCCTGGCCTCCCCCTACGCCCGTTTCATCACCGGGCACACGCTGGTGGTGGACGGTGCGAACTGGCAGCGCCGGGCGCTGGTCGGCCCGCCGGTGGTGCCGGTGCGGGACCAGATGGGGCGGGACCCCTTCACGGGGTGACCGCTCGTCGCGCCGGCACCCACACCTGGGAAGCGCCACCCCAAGGCCCGGAGTGGAGCCCGGCGCCGGCCGCCGGGCTGCACTCCGGCCGGACGGCGTCAGGAATCGGCGGCCTCCAGCGCCGAGAGGTCGAGGCGGGCGAGCCGCTCGGGGTCGGCGAGGATGTCGACGGCGACGATCCGTCCGTCCGCGACCGTGACGCCCATGACGCCCATCGGCTTGCCGTCGAGCATCGTGACGACGCCCACCGAGCCGTTGACGAGCACGAGCCGGGAGGACACGGCGACGCTGCGGAACATGACCGCCTGTCCGGCCACCGCTTCGGCACCGCGGACAAGCTTGGACACGGCCGCGCCGCCGACGAGCGCTCCGGCGTCGGCGCGCAGCACCACATCGGGGTCGAGGACGGCGACGAGCGCCTCGAAGTCGCCACCGCGGGCGGCGGCGAGGAACGCGTCGAGCACCTTCTTCTGGCGACCGAGGTCGGGGTCGGGCGTGGGGGCGGAGCCCTGGACGCGGCGGCGGGCGCGGCTGGCGAGCTGACGGGTGGCGGCCGAGGAGCGGCCCACGATGGACGCGATGTCGTCGAAGGGCACCGCGAACATGTCGTGGAGCACGAAGGCGAGCCGTTCCGCGGGCTCCAGGGTTTCCAGGATCACCAGGAGGGCGAGTCCGACGGAGTCGGCGAGCAGCACCTCCTGCTCGGGGTCGATCCGCTCCAGGGAGCTCACCACCGGGTCGGGAACGTAGGTGTCCATGGGTTCTTCCCGGCGGGAGGTGCGCGAGCGCAGCATGTTGAGGCAGACCCGTCCCACGACGGTGGTGAGCCACCCGCCGAGGTTCCTGATGTCCTCGGTGTCGGAGCCGCTGAGCTTGAGCCAGGTCTCCTGAACGGCGTCGTCCGCCTCGCTGAGCGAGCCGAGCATCCGGTAGGCCACCGCCCTCAAATGGCCGCGGTGGTCCTCGAATTGCCGCGCGAGGTCGTTCTCGTTCATCGTTCCCCCATGGAAGTGCCGTGTCCGTCGTGTTCCGTCGTTTCCGTCACAAGATCAACGCCTGATCAAAACACACGGGTCACTTCCCCCGGAAGGCCGACGCATGCCGGGCGCCCCTTGCCGCGTACCCCTCCCGCGCGTCCTCGGAGGTGAGGGTGAGCGCGGCGGACATCGCGGTGCGGTCGAGGGCCGCGGCGAGCCCCGCGTCCGCGTAGGCGTCGATGTCGCGTTTGACGCCCTGGACGGCGAGGGGCGCGTTCGCGGCGATTTCGGCGGCGACGGCCCGGGCGGTCTTGTCCAACTCGTCGGGGGTGACGACGAGTTGGGCCAGGTGCAGGCGCTCGGCCGTGGCGGCGTCGATGCGGCGCCCGGTAAGGGCGAGGAGTTTCGCCCATCCGGCACCCGACTCGCGGGCGATCCGCAGGTCGCCTCCCGCGTCGACCGCGACCCCGATCTGTGCCTCCGGGAGCGCGAAGACCGCGTCGTCGGCGACGACTCTGATGTCCGCCATCAGCGCGAGCTCGAATCCGAAGCCGAGGCAGTAGCCGTGCACGGCCGCGACCACCGGCTGCGGGAGCCGGGCGAAGGCGGCGAACCGTTCGTGCGCCCAGCGGATGCCCTCGTAGTAGTTGCGGGCACGCTCGGCGTCCGAGCGTCCGCTGATCACGCCGCCGGGCGCCGCCACGTCGATGCCCGCGCAGAAGGCCCGCCCCTCGGCCCGCAACAGGACGGCACGCAGGGAGGTGTCGAAGCGGATCCGGTCGGCGAACAGCCCGAGTTGGCGGGTGGACTCCCAGCTCCACGCGTTGAGCTTGCCCGGGTGGCAGAGGGTGAGGATGCCTAGCCCGTCCTCGATGTCGAGGCGCAGCCGCTCCTCACCCTCCGGGATGTCGGTACGTGTGATGTCGATCATCGGCCGGCCCTCCGGGTTCTGACGAGTCGTCAGAACCCTAGGGGGCGTGGGCTATCGGTTGAAGAGTTCGAACGCGACGGCCGGTTTCCCGCCGAAGCGCTCACCCGCGGCCCGGGTGCTCGTGTTCAGGAAGTCGCGGCAGTACGTCTCCGGGTCCTCACTCGTCAACACCTCGATGTACGTGCGGTGTTCGAGCAGCGAGTTCACCGCGCGCTCCAGTCCGGGCGTCGCGTCGACCGCGTGGGTGGGTGTCGAGGAACCGGCGACGGCGACCCAGCGGACACCGTTCCAGGGTGCGAGGCCCTGCTCGATGAGCTCGGGGAAGATCCACCGGTTCCCGGCGTCCCCGGCGGCGTCCAGGGTGGCGCGTCCCACCGCCACGTGGTCGGGGGTGTTCCAGACCACCCCGCCCCAGGTGTCGCGGTGGTTGAGGGTGATCACCAGCTCCGGTCGGTGGCGGCGGATCGCGGCGGCGATGTCCCGGCGCAGCGCCGTGCCGTACTCGATGACGCCGTCGTGGTGATCCAGGAACTCCACCTCCGACACGCCGACGACGGCCGCGCTCGCCCGCTGTTCCGCCTCGCGCAGCGGGCCGCACTTGGCGGGCTCCAGCGTGTCGATGCCGGCCTCGCCGCGGGTCGCCAGCACATAGACGACCTCGCGACCGGCGTCGGTCCACCCGGCGATCGCCGCCGAGCAGCCGTACTCGAGGTCGTCCGGGTGGGCGACGACGGCGAGGGCGCGCTGCCAGTCGTCGGGCATGGGCTTGAGCTGGGGATTCGTCGGCTCTGTCATGCCCGCAGACTAGGACGTGCCGGAGGGCGGCGGGTCAGTTTTCGTCGCGGGTGAGGGCCAGCAGCCGGTCCAGGACCCGCTGTCCGCCGGCCCGTACGCCGTCGTGCTCGAACTCGTCGGTGACCCAGGTGCGCAGGCCGCGCACGGAGCGGGCCGTGCGCAGCGCGTGCTCGGTGTCGACGTACATGTCGTCGTGGTAGACGGCCGCGGCGACCGGCACCTCGTTGGCGGCCAGGCGCGCGGAGTCGTACAGCGGTGTCCAGTCCGTGCGGGAGGCCAGTTCCTCGGCGGTCTCGCGCAGCGGGCGCAGCGCCGGGTCGGTGTCGAACATCCAGGGGTGTACGGACTCGCCGGTGAACAGCAGCGGCCGGTCCTCGGTGAGCGTCTTGGCCGCGTCGAACTGCGGGAACTCGGCGCGCACCCGTTCGGCGGACCAGTCGGTGGGACGCGTGTCCTGGCCGTAGATCGCCTCGTGGACGAGGGCGTACAGCGGGTGGCCCGCGTACGACAGGAGGCCCTGGACCTCCTCCTGGAAGGCGTCGGAGAGGGCCGGGCCCCCGGGGGTCGGGACGAAGGCGTGCTCCAGCAGGAAGTGCAGCCGGTGGCTGCCCTCGCTGCCGCCGAGGAGGATGCCGAGCGACTGGAAGGCCTCGACGGTGAGCTTGTAGCCGCCGATCAGGACGGGCTCGTGCTGGAGCAGGTACTCGGCGATCTGCCGGGCCCGTTCGACGTCCTGCGGGTAGCGGGCGTAGTGCGCGGCGACCTTGCGTTCGATGCGCGGGTAGGCGGCGCGGTAGATCTCGTCGGCGTGCGCGTCCAGTGAGGGCAGGCCGCCGGTGATGACGGCGGCGCGCAAGCCCTCGGGCGCTGTGGACAGGTAGTTCACCGTGCAGAACCCGCCGAAGCTCTGGCCGAGGACGGTCCAGGGGGCGCCGCCGGTGAGCGCGGGGCGGATGGCCTCGCAGTCGCGGACGATGGAGTCGGCGCGGAAGTGCGTCAGATAGTCGGCCTGCGCGCGGGGGCCGCCGCGCAGCGGCAGGGTCTGCCGGTTGGCGGGCGTGGAGTGGCCCGTGCCGCGCTGGTCGAGCAGCAGCACCCGGTACTCCTTCAGTGCCCGGCCGAGCCAGGCCGGCTTGCCGACGAACCGGTTGGCGCCGAACCCGGGCCCGCCCTGGAGGTAGACCAGCCACGGCAGGTCGGTCCCCGCCTTCTCACTCGCGACGACCTCCCGCGCGTACAGCTCGATCTGCTCCCCGGAGGGGTTGCCGTGATCGAGGGGCACACTGAAGTGGCGGTCGGTGAGGACGACACCGGGCTGGCGATAACTGACGGTCAACGGGGCTCCCGAGACGGACGGATGGCGGACCGCGTCCCAGTTCAGCACATGTTCGACCGGTGGCCGAGCCCGGGGATCAAGAATTCCTTACTGCACGGCGGATCAGCTGTGGAGGCCGGTGCGGGCCGCGGCGGGCCGCTGGAGCCACTGACCGCTTTCTCAGCGTGCCGACAGGCTGGAGCGTCGTACCACCAGCTCCGGCTGGAGGACGACCCGGCGGTGGGCGTGCGGGGTCACGGCGGTCTCGGTCTCGGTCTCCTCCAGGAGGAGTTCGGCGGCGAGGGCGCCCATGGTGACGGCCGGCTGGCGGACGGACGTGAGGGGGACGGCCGCTGCCGCGGCGAACTCGATGTCGTCGTAGCCGACGATCGCGAGGTCGTCGGGGACGCCGACGCCTGCCGCGTACATGGCCTGCAGGACGCCGAGGGCGAGCAGGTCGTTGGCGCAGAACACGGCGGTCGGGCGGTCGGCGAGACCGAGGAGGCGGGCTCCCGCGTCGCGGCCCGCGGCGACGTCGAGGCGCTCGGTGGGCAGCTCGCGCAGCCGGTCCGGGCCGAGACCGGCCTCGGCGAGCGCTTCGAGGGCGCCCGCGCGCCGGTCGCGGACCTGGTTGAAGCCGGGCGGCCCGCTGACGTACGCGATGGAGCGGTGTCCGGCGTCGACGAGGTGCCGTACGGCGAGTGCGCCGCCCGCCACGTCGTCCACGGAGACCGAGCATTCGGTGGTGCCCTCGGCGACCCGGTCGACCAGCACGAACGGGATGCCGTGGCGGCGGAACGCCTGGATGTTGCGGCCGGTCGCGTCGGCGGGCGTCAGCAGGACCCCGCGCACCCGCTGCTCGGCGAAGAGCGACAGGTACTCCGCCTCCTCGCCCGCGCTCTGTCCGCTGTTGCAGACCATCACGCCGAGGCCGGCCTCGCGCGCGGCCCGCTCGGCGCCGCGGGCGACGTCGACGAAGAAGGGGTTGCCCATGTCGAGGACGAGCAGGCCCATGATCCGGCTGCGGCCGGCACGCAGCTGGCGCGCGGACTCGCTGCGGACGTAGCCGAGCCGGTCTATCGCGGACAGGACCCGGGCGCGGGTCTCGGAGGCCACCGAGTCCGGACGGTTGATCACGTTGGAAACGGTGCCCACCGACACTCCGGCGGCGCGGGCGACGTCCTTGATACCCACCGACTGGGACATCGGACAGAGACCTCCAGTAGAACGTGGGGCGGCGACGGCAGGCAGACCTTCACATTACCGTCGCCGCCCCGTACGGCAGCTCGGGTCAGGCGGGCAGCGCGAATTCCACGACGTGGAGCGCCGAGGCCGTGGTGCCGGTCGACGTCTCCTGGTACATGAAGGCCAGGACGTTGTCCGACTTCACCCGCAGCTCGTCGATCACGACCTCGCCGAACGCGTTCAGGGCGCTGCCGTCGTACAGCACCGCCCAGTCCGTGTAGCCCGAGGCCTTGGACGCGGCGGCTATGCGGCCGAAGGGGAACACGGCGTAGGCGTTGTCGTACTTGTCGAGGACCAGCTTGGTGCGCTGGCTGGAGTTCAGCGCGACCGGGATCTCGGTCTTCTGCCAGGTGCCGGAGGAGTTCTTGCGGAGGTGGAAGGCCCGGCCGTTGGCCGTGCGGTCGCTGACGTAGTTGGTGGTGCACTGACCGAAGCGGCCGGGGACGTAGCTGATGATCGCGTGCGGCAGGCCGGCGGAGTCGGTGAACTGGCTCTCCTGGTTCATCAGGGAGTGGTCCGGGTTCAGGGCGTCGACGACCAGGCCCGCGTCGGTCACCGCGACCGTGTCGGAGGTGCCCGTGGTGGCGACGAGCGCGGCCGTGTCGTTGCGCCAGGTGCGGCCGCGGTCGGTGGAGTAGACGTAGCCGGTGTCGTGGTTGGTGATGCCGCCGCTGTTGCACATCACGGCGGCGTTCTGCTCGCGCCAGGTGAAGAAGGAGTGCAGTCGGCCGTTGACGTCGTAGTCGATGCCGTGCAGGTACATGTTGCGGGCCGTCGAGGAGCCGTGCGTGCTGGTGTAGGTGCCGGTGGAGCTGCTCCACTCCCCCAGCGCGGTCCAGGTCGAGCCGTCGTACTCGGCGAGCGCGTTGCGGCCGTTGCCGGAGATGCCGACGCGGTAGCTGAGCTGCAGCTTGCCCTCGGGGGTGGAGACGATTTGCGGGTAGGTGAACTGGGTGGTGAGGGCGAGGCCGTCCAGCGAGGTCTGGATCGAGCCGAAGACGGCGGAGGTCCAGGACGTGGTGCCGGGGTTGTCCAGCAGTCCGGCTATGGACTTCACGTAGAAGTAGCCGTCGCTGTGCGAGTCCATGTTCAGGTGCAGCCGGCCGTCCACCTTGGAAACGCCCATGGAGATGACGTTGTGCGAGTCGCTGCTCTTGAGCTGGTGGGAGAGGGTGACCTTGGACCAACTGCTCGCTCCGAGCGCCCGGCGTGCCACCACGGCGTTCCTGGTGGAGGTGTACCAGGCGGCGTACTGGTAGCCCTTGTACGTCAGCAGGCCGTTCTTCTGGAACGAGTTGTTGTTGACCAGGCCGTCGTAGGAGACGAAGAACAGGGCCTGGCTGTCGAGCGTCGTGGTACCGGTCTGGGTGACCGAGGGGCCGGGGTTGGCCGCCCGTGCGGTGCCGGCGGCGAAGGCGGGGGTCACCACGGCTCCGGCGAGGGCGCCGGCCAGCAGGGTGCGTCGTCTCATCTCGGGGACTCCGTTGTCGTGCGGGGACGGGGGACGAGCAGGGTCAGACGAGGTGGAACACTTCGGTGAGCGGTTTCATCGCCTCGTCGGGGCGGGCCCCGTCGAGCGATTCGAAGAACGGGGACATCTCGGCCTGCCAGCGGGCGTTGACCTCGGTGGCCTCCATGCCGGCGACGGCGGCGGCGAAGTCCTCGGTCTCCAGGTAGCCGACGAGCAGGCCGTCGTCCCTGAGGAAGAGGGAGTAGTTGTGCCAGCCGGTGGCCGAGAGAGCTTCGAGCATCTCCGGCCACACGGCGGCGTGGCGTTCGCGGTACTCGGCGAGCCGGTCCTCGCGGACCTTGAGGAGGAAACAGACGCGCTGCATGAAGTACCGCTCCTGACTCAGAAGTTGAACTGGTCGATGTTCTTCGCGCTGAAGACGGTCGGCTTGCCGAGGCTGATCACGCCGTCCTTGCCGATGGTGTACGAGCCCATGTCGCCGGCCTTGAAGGTCTCGCCCTCCTTGCCGGTGATCTGTCCGGAGGACAACGCGACGGCCGTGCGCGCGGCCAGCTCGCCGAGCTTCGCCGGGTCCCACAGCTCGAAGCCCTCGACGGTGCCGTTCTTGACGTACTTGCGCATGTCGTTGGGGGTGCCGAGGCCGGTCAGCTTGACCTTGCCCTTGTACTTGGAGCCGGACAGGTACTGGGCGGCCGCCTTGATGCCGACGGTGGTCGGGGAGATGATCCCGGCGAGCTTGGGGTGCTCCTGGAGGAGGCCCTGGGTCTGCTGGAAGGACTGCTGGGCGTCGTCGTTGCCGTACGCGACCTTCACCAGCTTGATGTTCTTGTACTTGGGGTCCTTCAGCTCGTCCTTCATGAAGTCGATCCAGGTGTTCTGGTTCGTCGCGGTCTGCGCGGCGGACAGGATCGCGATCTCGCCCTTGTAGCCGATCTGCTCGGCGAGCAGCTGCACCTCGGTGCGGCCCAGGTCCTCGGCGCTGGCCTGCGAGACGAAGGCGTTGCGGCAGTCGGTCTTGGTGTCGGAGTCGTAGGTGACGACCTTGATCTTGTTCGTCATGGCCTGCTTGAGGGCGGTGCACAGGGCGCCCGGGTCCTGCGCGGACACGGCGATCGCGTTGACCTGCTGCTGGGTGAGCGTGTTGACGTAGCTCACCTGGCCGGAGGTGTCGGTGGCGCTGGAGGGGCCGACCTCCTTGTAGCTGGAGCCCAGCTCCTTGAGAGCCTTCTCGCCGCCCTTGTCGGCGGAGGTGAAGTACGGGTTGTTGACCTGCTTGGGCAGGAAGCCGACGGTCAGGCCCTTCTTGGTGGCCGCGTTCGGGTCGGCCTTGCCGGCGCTGGCGGCGGAGCCCGTGTCGTCCTTGACGTCGTTCTTGGTGGTGCCGCCGCAGGCGGTGGCGGCCAGCGCGAGGGAGGTGACGGCGGCGAGGGCCGCACAGGTACGGCGGATCGAGGACTTGCGCATGGTGAGGGTCCTTTTCGAGGGTGAGCGGAGCGGTTGAAGGGCGGCCGGGTGGGAGTTACGCGGCCGGAGTGGATGCCTTGGAGACGGGTGGCACCGGCGGGGCGGCGGTTCTGCGGCCCGCCCTCGCCACGGCGATCTGGCGAGCGACCCGGGGGCCGAGCACGGAGAGGACGAGCAGGACGCCGGTGACGACGATCTGCGACTGGGCGGAGACGTCCTGGAGGCTCATCACGTTCTGCAGCACGCCGAGCAGGAAGACTCCCGCGATCGCGCCGCCGAGCGTGCCCTTGCCGCCGTCGAAGTCGATACCTCCGAGGAGGACGGCCGCGATGACGCCCAGTTCGAGTCCGGTGGCGTTGTCGTAGCGGGCGCTGGCGTAGTGGAACGCCCAGAAGATGCCGGTGAGCGAGGCCATGAACCCGGTCGCCACGAACAGCAGCAGCTTGTGCCGCTTGACGCGGATGCCGGCGAACCGGGCGGCCTCCTCGCTCGCGCCGATCGCGAAGAGCGAGCGCCCGAACGGGGTGGCGTGCAGCACGACCACGGCGATGGCGAGCAGGACCAGGAAGGGCAGGAAGGCCTGCGGGAGGAAGGTGTCGCCGAGGCGTCCGGCCGCGAAGTTCAGGTACTGGGTGGGGAAGTCGGTCACCGCGTCCGAGCCGAGCACGATCTGTGCGATGCCCCGGTAGGCGGCGAGGGTGCCGATGGTGACGGCGAGGGAGGGCAGTCCGAGCCGGGTCACCAGCAGGCCGTTGACGAACCCGCAGACGACTCCGAGGAGGAGGCAGATCGGGATGATCGTCTCGATGGTCATGCCCTGGTTCCACAGGGCGCCCATCACGGAGCCGGAGAGTCCGGCGGTGGAGGCCACCGACAGGTCGATCTCACCGGCGACGACCAGCAGGGTCATCGGCAGCGCGATCAGCGCGATCGGCAGCGTGCTGCCGATCAGGAAGGACAGGTTGAAGGCGTTGCCGAAGCCGTCGACGAAGCCGAACGACATCAGCAGGACCACGAGGAGGAGGGCGCCGACGACCGTGTCCCAGCGGATGGCCCGTGTCCAGTTGGAGTCAGCCATGACGGGCGTTCCTCTTCTTCAGAGCGGACGCCACGCGCAGGGCGACGACCCGGTCGACCGCGATGGCGAGGATGAGCAGGATGCCGTTGATGGCGAGCACCCATACGGAGCTGACGCCGAGGGCGGGCAGCACACTGTTGATGGAGGTCAGCAGCAGAGCGCCGAGGGCGGCGCCGTAGACGCTGCCGGAGCCGCCGGTGAAGACGACGCCGCCGACGACGACCGCGCTGACGACGGTGAGTTCGTAGCCGTTGCCGGTGCCGGAGTCGACGTTGCCGAAGCGGGCCAGGTACATCGCGCCGGCGAGGCCCGCGAGGCCGCCGCAGAAGGTGTACGCGGCCAGGATCCGCTTGCGCACCGGGATGCCGGCGAGCCGTGCGGCCTCGGGGTTGGAGCCGAGCGCGTACAGCTCGCGTCCGCTGCCGAAGTGCTTGAGGTAGTAGGCGGTGGCGATCAGCACGGCCAGTGCGATGAGCGCCAGCCACGGAACGGCCGACAGACCGCCGGAGCCGAAGTCCACGAACCCGCCGGGCAGGTCGGCCGCCGTGATCTGGCGTGAGCCGACCCAGATCGAGTCGATGCCCCGGATGATGTAGAGGGTGCCGAGCGTGACGACGAGCGCGGGCACCTGGCCGAGACTCACGAGCAGCCCGTTGAGGAGGCCGAAGCCGACGCCCAGCAGCACTGCCAGGGCGATGGCGATGACGGGGTTGCCGCCGCCCTGGAGGTACGTACCGGCGGCGAAGGCACTGATGCCGAGCGTCGAGCCGACCGACAGGTCGACGTTGCGGGTGATGACGACCAGGGACTGGCCGGTGGCGACCAGGACCAGGATGGTCGCGTTCAGCAGCAGGTCCTTGATGCCCTGCTCGGACAGGAACTCGCTGTTGCCGGCCTGTGTGATGCCGATCATCACCAGGAAGACGACCAGGATGGCGAGTTCGCGCATCTTGAAGACTCGGTCGACCAGGCGCGTGCCGCTGGACTTGGGCGCCTCGGCGGCGGGGGCGGGGTTGGGAGCGGTCACCGTCATGCGGCGGCCCTCCCGGTGGCTGCGGCCATCACGGATTCCTCGGTGGCTTCGGAACGCGGGATCTCGGCGGTCAGGCGGCCCTCGTGCATCACGAGCACGCGGTCGGCCATGCCGAGGATCTCGGGCAGGTCGGAGGAGATCATCAGCACCGCCACGCCGTCGGCGGCCAACTCGCTGAGCAGTCGGTGCACTTCGGCCTTGGTGCCGACGTCGATGCCGCGGGTCGGCTCGTCGACGATGAGCACCTTGGGGCCGGTGGCCAGCCACTTGGCGAGGACGACCTTCTGCTGGTTGCCGCCGGACAGCGTGTTGACGGTGTCGGCGATCCTGGCGTACTTCACCTGGAGCTTGACGGCCCAGTCGAGCGAGCGGCTGCGCTCGGCGCCGCGGTCCATCAGGCCGGCCTTGACGGTCGTGCGCAGGCCGGTGAGCCCGATGTTGCGCTCGATGGACATGTCCATCACCAGGCCCTGGGCGCGCCGGTCCTCGGGGACGAGGGCGAGCCCGGCGGCCATGGCGGTGGAGGGGGCCCCGTTCGTCAGGGTGCGCCCGTCCAGCTCGACTTCGCCGGCGTCCCACCGGTCGATGCCGAAGACGGCCCGGGCGACCTCGGTGCGTCCGGCGCCGACGAGTCCGGCGAGGCCGACGATCTCGCCGCGCCGGACGTCGAAGGAGACGTCGGTGAAGACGCCCTCGCGGGTCAGCCGGCGCACGCTGAGCGCCACCTCGCCGGGCCGCACGTCCTGCTTCGGGTACAGCTCGTCGAGGTCGCGGCCGACCATCCGCCGTACGAGGTCGTCCTCGGTCATGCCGTCCAGCGGCTCGCTGGAGATGAGGGCGCCGTCGCGCAGCGTGGTGACCCGTCGGCAGATCTGGAAGATCTCCTCCAGGCGGTGCGAGATGAACAGCACCGCCGAGCCCTGCTCGCGCAGGGTGCGGACGACGCCGAAGAGGCGTGCCACCTCGCTGCCGGTCAGGGCCGCGGTCGGCTCGTCCATGATCAGGACGCGTGCGTCGAAGGAGAGGGCCTTGGCGATCTCGACGATCTGCTGGTCGGCGATGGACAGGCCGCGCGCGGGGCGGTCGGGGTCGAGCTCGACGCCGAGCCGCTGCATCAGGGCGAGGGTGGCGGCGTGGGTGGCCTTGTGGTCGATCCGGCCGAGGGCGCGCCGGGGCTGGCGGCCCATGAAGATGTTCTCGGCGATCGAAAGGTCGGGGAAGAGCGTGGGCTCCTGGTAGATCACGGCGATGCCGGCGTCGCGGGCATCGGCGGGTCCGTGGAAGACGGTCGGCTCGCCGTCGAGCAGCACGCTGCCGGTGTCCGGTCGGTGCACACCGGCGAGCGTCTTGATGAGGGTCGACTTGCCCGCGCCGTTCTCGCCGGCGAGGGCGTGCACTTCGCCGGGGAACAGGTCGAGGGACACGTCCCGCAGGGCGCGCACCGCGCCGAAGGACTTGGAGATGTCCTTCAGTGCCAGCACGGGGGCCGGACCCGGATCGGACCGGTGGGTCATGAGGGGCTCCTCTACGACGCGGGCCGGGGGCCTCACGACGTCGTGAAAGGTTTCAACTGGGTTGCCGGGACGTTAGGCATGTCACCCATGTCGCGTCAATGGGTTCGTGTCGAAAAGTTTTCGATAGTCAAGGTCACAACCGCGTCACGGAGAGCAGGCTGGGTCAGAAGGCTTGACACCCGTTCGAGTGACTCCTAACTTCCCTTCTTGAATCGTTTCAGACAACACGTCTTTCCGACCCGACGTCCCAGGAGCCCCGAAGTGACCGAGCGCGCAGCGGTGAAGGCCGCCCTCAAGACCCAGGCCGTCGAAACGCCGTCATGGGCGTACGGGAACTCGGGTACCCGTTTCAAGGTCTTCGCGCAGCCCGGCGTACCCCGTACGCCGCAGGAGAAGCTGGACGACGCCGCCCAGGTGCACGCCTTCACCGGCGCGGCGCCGACCGTCGCCCTGCACATTCCCTGGGACAAGGTCGAGGACTACGCGGCGCTGGCCAAGCACGCCGAGGATCGCGGCCTGAAGCTGGGCGCGATCAACTCCAACACTTTCCAGGACGACGACTACAAGCTGGGTTCCATCTGTCACCCGGACGCGGCGGTGCGCCGCAAGGCCGTCGATCACCTGCTCGAGTGCGTGGACATCATGGACGCGACGGGTTCCAAGGACCTGAAGCTCTGGTTCGCCGACGGCACCAATTACCCCGGCCAGGACGACCTCCGTGAGCGGCAGGACCGGCTCGCCGAGGGCCTGGCCCGGGTCTACGAGCGGCTCGGCGACGACCAGCGCATGCTTCTTGAGTACAAGTTCTTCGAGCCCGCCTTCTACGCGACCGACGTCCCGGACTGGGGCACCGCCTACGCGCACTGCCTCAAGCTCGGCGACAAGGCGCAGGTCGTCGTCGACACCGGGCACCACGCCCCCGGCACCAACATCGAGTTCATCGTCGCCACGCTGCTGCGCGAGAAGAAGCTCGGCGGCTTCGACTTCAACTCGCGCTTCTACGCCGACGACGACCTGATGGTGGGCGCCGCCGACCCCTTCCAGCTCTTCCGGATCATGTACGAGGTGATCCGCGGCGGCGGCTTCACCCCGGACGTCGCGTTCATGCTCGACCAGTGCCACAACATCGAGGCGAAGATTCCCGCGATCATCCGGTCGGTGATGAACGTCCAGGAGGCCACGGCGAAGGCGCTCCTGGTGGACAGCGACGCTCTTGCCGCCGCCCAGCGCTCGGGGGACGTGCTGGAGGCGAACGCCGTGATCATGGACGCGTACAACACGGATGTACGGCCGCTGCTGCGCGAGGTGCGTTCGGAGCTCGGGCTGGACCCCGATCCGATCGCCGCGTACCGCGCCTCCGGCTGGGCCGAGCGGATCGCCGCCGAGCGCGTCGGCGGGCAGCAGGCCGGGTGGGGCGCCTGACCACTCGCCGTAGGGGTGCGGTCCGTGGCATCCCCGTCGGTCGAGGTCGAGTTCGGCTGGGCGCGCAGTTCCCCGCGCCCCTTCGGAGCGCTCCTCCCAGCGTCGTAAGTACACCCCTCTCCTGAAGGACTGAGAACACCATGGCACCGCACCCCCAAGCCGCCGCTCTCCTCGCCCGTTCCCATCGGCTCGGCGCCGATCCCCGCAACACGAACTACGCGGGCGGCAACACGTCCGCGAAGGGCACCGACACCGATCCCGTGACCGGTGGTGACGTCGAGCTGATGTGGGTGAAGGGGTCGGGGGGTGACCTGGGCACCCTCACCGAGGCGGGGCTGGCCGCGTTGCGGCTGGACCGGCTGCACGCGCTGAAGGGCGTCTACCCGGGCGTCGAGCGCGAGGACGAGATGGTCGCCGCGTTCGACTACTGCCTGCACGGCAAGGGCGGCGCGGCCCCCTCCATCGACACCGCGATGCACGGTCTGGTGGACGCCGCTCACGTCGACCACCTGCACCCCGACTCCGGCATCGCGCTCGCCTGCGCCGCCGACGGCGAGAAGCTCACCGCGGAGTGCTTCGGCGACAGCGTGGTGTGGGTGCCGTGGCGCCGGCCCGGCTTCCAGCTCGGTCTGGACATTGCGGCCGTCAAGGAGGCCAACCCGCAGGCGATCGGCTGCGTCCTCGGCGGGCACGGCATCACGGCGTGGGGCGACACGGCCGAGGAGTGCGAGGCCAACTCGCTGCACATCATCCGTACCGCCGAGGCGTTCCTCGTCGAGCGGGGCAGGGCGGAGCCGTTCGGAGCGGTCATCGACGGGTACGGCGCGCTGCCCGAGGCCGAGCGGCGCGAGCGGGCCGCGGCCCTGGCGCCGTACATCCGGGCGATCGCCTCCCAGGACAGGCCGCAGGTCGGCCACTTCACCGACTCCGACACGGTCCTCGACTTCGTGGCCCGTGCCGAGCACCCGCGGCTGGCGGCCCTCGGCACGTCCTGCCCGGACCACTTCCTGCGCACGAAGGTCAGGCCGCTGGTCCTCGACCTGCCGCCGACGGCCGACCTCGCCGAGGCGATCGCACGGCTGAAGGAACTGCACACCGAGTACCGCGCGGAGTACGCCGCCTACTACGAGCGGCACGCCCTGCCCGACTCCCCCGCGATGCGCGGCGCCGACCCGGCGATCGTCCTCGTCCCCGGCGTCGGCATGTTCAGCTTCGGCAAGGACAAGCAGACCGCACGCGTGGCCGGCGAGTTCTACGTCAACGCGATCAACGTGATGCACGGGGCCGAGGCCGTCTCGTCCTACGCGCCGATCGAGGAGTCGGAGAAGTTCCGCATCGAGTACTGGGCGCTGGAGGAGGCCAAGCTGCAGCGGATGCCGAAGCCCAAGCCGCTGGCCACCCGGGTGGCGCTGGTGACCGGCGCGGGCAGCGGCATCGGCAAGGCGATCGCGCACCGGCTGGCCGCCGAGGGCGCGTGCGTCGTCGTCGCCGACCTCAACGCCGAGAACGCTCAGGCGGTCGCGGCGGAGCTGGGCGGTGCGGACAAGGCCGTCGCGGTCACCGTGGACGTCACGTCCGAGGAGCAGATCGCCGAGGCGTTCAAGGCGGCGGTGCTGGCCTTCGGCGGCGTCGACCTGGTCGTCAACAACGCCGGCATCTCCATCTCCAAGCCGCTGCTGGAGACCTCGGCGAAGGACTGGGACCTGCAGCACGACATCATGGCCCGCGGCTCCTTCCTCGTCTCGCGCGAGGCGGCCCGGGTGATGGTGCAGCAGGAGCTGGGCGGCGACATCGTCTACATCGCCTCCAAGAACGCCGTCTTCGCCGGCCCCAACAACATCGCCTACTCCGCGACCAAGGCCGACCAGGCCCACCAGGTACGGCTGCTCGCCGCCGAGCTGGGCGAGCACGGCATCCGCGTCAACGGTGTCAACCCGGACGGCGTCGTGCGCGGCTCCGGCATCTTCGCGGCCGGCTGGGGCGCGCAGCGGGCGGCGACCTACGGCATCGAGGAGGAGAAGCTCGGCGAGTTCTACGCCCAGCGGACCATCCTCAAGCGTGAGGTGCTGCCGGAGCACGTCGCGAACGCCGTCTTCGCCCTCACGGGCGGCGAGCTGACGCACACCACCGGGCTGCACGTACCGGTCGACGCCGGCGTGGCCGCCGCGTTCCTGCGATGAGCACCGGCGTGAAGTCGTACGCCGCCGTCGACCTCGGCGCGTCCAGCGGGCGCGTCATGGTCGGCCGGGTCGGGCCGGACTCCCTTGATCTGACCGAGGCGCACCGGTTCCCCAACCGGCCGGTGCGCGTCCCCGAGGGCCTGCGCTGGGACATCCTCGCCCTGTACGCCGGGGTCCTCGACGGGCTGCGCGCAGCCGGCCGGGTGGACTCCGTCGGCATCGACAGCTGGGCCGTCGACTACGGGCTCCTCGACGCGGACGGGGCACTGCTCGGCAACCCGGTGCACTACCGCGACGAGCGCACCGAAGGCGTGGCGGAGAAGGTGTGGGCGACGGTCCCGGCCGCGGAGCTGTACGCGGCCACCGGCCTGCAGTACGCGCCGTTCAACACGCTCTACCAGTTGACGGCGGCTCGCGCCTCGACCCAACTCTCCTCCGCCCGGCGCCTGTTGCTCATCCCCGACCTGCTGACCTACTGGCTCACGGGCGAGGCGGGCACCGAGCTGACCAACGCCTCCACCACCCAGCTGATCGATCCCCGGACGCGCGCGTGGTCCTACGACCTCGCCGCCCGGCTGGGCATCGACCTCAGCCTGTTCCCGCCGCTGCGGCAGCCGGGCGATCCGGCGGGCCTGCTGCGTCCCGAGGTGCTGGAGGCGACCGGGCTGAGCGGTCCGGTCCCGGTGACCACGGTCGGCTCGCACGACACGGCCTCCGCGGTGGCCGCGGTGCCCGCAGGCTCCGACGAGCGCTTCGCCTACATCTGCACCGGCACCTGGTCCCTGGCGGGCCTGGAGCTGGACGCGCCGGTCCTGTCGGAGGCGAGCCGGCTGGCCAACTTCACCAACGAGCTCGGTCTGGACGGCACCGTCCGCTATCTGCGCAACATCATGGGACTGTGGCTGCTCCAGGAGTGCCTACGGGAATGGGGGCACCCCGACCTCGGGGAGCTGCTGTCGGCCGCCGCCGACGTGCCGGCGCTGCGGTCGGTCGTGGACGCGGGCGACGCGGCGTTCCTGGCGCCGGGCCGGATGCCGGAGCGGATCGCCGACGCCTGCCGGACCTCCGGCCAACCGGTGCCCGGGTCCCGCGCCGAGATCACCCGCTGCATCCTGGACTCCCTCGCACTCGCCCACCGCCGGGCGATCGCCGAGGCCCAGGAGCTCGCCGACCACCCGGTCGACGTCGTCCACATCGTCGGCGGCGGCACCCGCAACACCCTGCTGTGCCAGCTGACCGCCGACGCCTGCGGCCTCCCGGTCGTGGCGGGCCCGGCGGAGGCGGCCGCACTCGGCAACGTCCTCGTCCAGGCCCGTGCGCACGGGCTGGTCGGCGACCGTACGGCGATGCGCGAGCTGCTGGCCCGTACGCAGCCACTGGAGCGGTACGTACCGCGGGGCGACACGGCGGCGTGGCGCGCGGCGGAGAACCGGCTCACCGGCCGGTGACCCGGACTCCCACTCGGCCCGCCCGGCGCGTACTCTGCATACATCCGATGATCGAGCACAAGGAGCTGCGATGCGTGTCGCCCTGTTCCTGACCTGTGTCAACGACACGCTGTATCCGGACACAGGCCGTGCGGTGGTGAAACTCCTGACCAGGCTAGGCGTCGATGTGGACTTCCCGCAGGGGCAGACCTGCTGCGGACAGGCCCACTACAACACGGGGTACCGCCATGAGGCCGAGCCGCTGGCCCGCAAGTTCTCCGATGTCTTCGGGGAGTACGACGCGATCGTGACGCCCTCGGGGTCCTGCGGGGCCATGGTGCGCGAGCTGTATCCGCGAATGGGTGAACGGGCGCGTGCCGAGGGGCGCGGGGACACGCTCGCCCGGGCGGTGGCGCCGGTGGTGCCGAAGACGTACGAACTCACCGAGTTCCTCGTGGACGTGCTCGGCGTGACGGACGTGGGCGCCCACTACCCGCACACCGTCACCTACCACCCCACCTGTCACGGCCTGCGCAGCCTCGGCCTGGGCGACCGCCCCCGGCGGCTCCTGGAGGCGGTCAAGGGGCTTGAGCTGCGGGAACTGCCCGGCGCCGAGGAGTGCTGCGGCTTCGGCGGGACCTTCGCCATGAAGAACTCCGATGTCTCCGCGGCGATGGGCGCCGACAAGGTGCGCCACGCCGAGTCGACCGGCGCCGAGGTGCTGTGCGCCGCCGACAACTCCTGTCTGATGCACATCGGCGGGACCATGACCCGGCTGAGGACCGGCATGCGGCCGGTGCACATCGCGGAGATCCTGGCGAGCACGGAAGAGGAGCCGCTGGTATGAGCGGGAGCACGGAAGTGGAGCCGAGCACATGAGCGGGACGTTCGTCGGCATGCCGGCCTTCCCCAAGGCCGCGCACGAAGCCGTCAACAACCAGACCCTGCGCGGCAACCTCCGCCACGCCACGCACACCATCCGCGCCAAGCGCGCCAACGCGGTCGCCGAGGTGTCCGACTGGGCGGAGCTGCGCGAGGCCGGCAAGGAGATCAAGGACCACACGCTCCGTCATCTCGACCGCTACCTCGTGCAGTTGGAGGAGTCGGTCACAGCGGCGGGCGGCATCGTGCACTGGGCGCCCGACGCCGAGGAGGCCAATCGCATCGTCGCCGAACTCGTGAAGGCGACCGGCGAGAGCGAGGTCGTCAAGGTCAAGTCCATGGCGACGCAGGAGATCGCCCTCAACGAAGCGCTGGAGGCCGAGGGCATCCTCGCCTACGAGACCGATCTCGCCGAGCTGATCGTGCAGTTGGGCAAGGACCGCCCCTCGCACATCCTCGTCCCCGCGATCCACCGCAACCGCGGTGAGATCCGCGAGATCTTCGCCCGTGAGATGAGCGAGTGGGGCCGCCCGGCACCCGAGGGACTCACCGACTCGCCCGCCGAACTCGCCGAGGCCGCCCGGCTGCATCTGCGCGAGAAGTTCCTGCGCGCCAAGGTCGGCGTCTCCGGTGCCAACTTCATGGTCGCCGAGACCGGCACGCTGGTGGTCGTCGAGTCCGAGGGCAACGGACGGATGTGCCTGACCCTGCCGGAGACACTGATCTCGGTGGTCGGCATCGAGAAGATCGTGCCCAGCTGGCGCGACCTGGAGGTGTTCCTGCAGACCCTCCCTCGCTCCTCGACGGCCGAGCGCATGAACCCGTACACCTCGACCTGGACCGGCACCACCGACGGGGACGGCCCGAAGGTCTTCCACCTGGTCCTGCTCGACAACGGCCGCACCGACACCCTCGCCGACGAGGTCGGCCGCCAGGCCCTGCGCTGCATCCGCTGCTCGGCCTGCCTCAACGTCTGCCCGGTGTACGAGCGGGCGGGCGGCCACGCCTACGGCTCGGTCTACCCGGGGCCCATCGGCGCCATCCTCAGTCCCCAACTCCGGGGCACGCAGAGCGAGATCGACGCCTCGCTGCCGTACGCGTCGAGTCTGTGCGGCGCCTGCTACGAGGTGTGCCCGGTCGCCATCGACATCCCCGAGGTGCTGGTGCACCTGCGCGAACGCGTCGCGCAGGGCGGGCCGGTGACCCGGGACGGCAACAAGGTGGTGCTCCGCCCCGCGAAGGGGCACGCCGCCGAGCGGGCCGCGATGCGCGCGGCCCGCTGGGCGTTCAGCCACCCCGGCGCGCTGCGCACCGGCCAGCGGCTCGCGTCGCGCACCCGACGCTTCCATCCGCGCACGCTGCCCGGCCCGGGCAAGGCGTGGAGCGGTACCCGGGACCTGCCGGCGGTGCCCGCGGAGCCGTTCCGCGACTGGTGGCAGCGCACGCACGGTGGAAAGGACGCCAAGTGAGCAGCAGGGAACGGATCCTGGGCCGGGTACGGCGCGCGCTCGCGGACGTACCGGCCGCACGGCCCGACGACCCGCCGTACGAGCAGGCCATCGAGCGCGGCTACGTCCGCGAGCACGGCGAGCGGAACGTCGAGCAGACGGTGGATCTGCTCGCCGAGAACCTGGCGGAGTACCGGGCGATCGTGCACCGCTGCACCGCCGGTGAACTGGCAGATGTGATCGCCGGGTTGCTGGCGGACCGGAAGGCGTCGTCCGTGCTCGTTCCGCCCGGCCTGGACGAGACATGGCTGGCCGGCACGGATGTCACCCGTGTCCCGGACCGGGCCGACAGCACACCGCACGACCTCGACGGGGTCGCCGGTGTGGTCACGGCGTGTGCGGTGGCCATCGCCGAGACCGGCACCCTCGTACTGGACGGAAGCCCCGACCAGGGCCGCCGCCGCATCACCCTGGTGCCCGACCACCACATCTGTGTCGTCCGCGTGCCCGACCAGGTCGTCTCCTCGGTGCCCCAGGCCCTCGAACGCCTCGACCCGGCCCGCCCGTTGACATGGATCTCCGGTCCGTCGGCCACCAGCGACATCGAACTGGACCGGGTCGAAGGCGTGCACGGTCCCCGCACCCTTGAGGTCATCCTGGTGACCTGAAAGGGCGTCGGGACCGAACCGGCGCTTTGCGCGTTCAGAGGTCGCGCGGCTCCAGCGGCCGTACGGCGGGGCCCTGCACGATCCGGCCGTCCGGGTCGAACCGGGAGCCGTGGCACGGGCATTCCCAGGCCTGTTCGGCGCGGTTGAACGCCACGAGGCAGCCCAGGTGCGTGCAGCGCGCGGAGACCGCGTGCAGCTCTCCCGCCTTGTCCCGGTGGACGGCGCAGCGTCCGCCGGACACCTGGACGACGGCGCCGTCGCCCGGGGCGATGTCGTCCACCGAGGGTCCCGACTGGGGTGGCAGCCGGTCGCCGACGAAGTGCCGCGCCACCCCGGCCTGGTGCTTGAGGAAGGTCGCGCCCTCGCGTACGACGGAGGCGATGCGGCGGGGGTCGTACAGACCGCTCCACGGGTTGGTCCGCCCGGTGATGCGGTCGCAGAGCAGGCGACCCGCCATGATGCCGCCGCTGAGTCCCCAGCCGCCGAATCCGGTGGCCACGTACGCGTGACGGCTCGCGGGGTGCAGTGGTCCGACGAGCGGCACGGAGTCGGTGGAGTCGTTGTCCTGGGTGGCCCACCGGTGGGTGACGGTGATGTCGCCGAAGTGGTCCGCCGCCCAGTTCGCCAGGTTCTCGAACCGTGCCTCCACGTCGCCGCCGGCGCCCGGCGTGAAGTGGTCCCCGGTCACGATGAGCAGGCGTTTTCCGTCGCCGAGCGGAGCCGTGCGCAGTGAGCGGGTGTTCTGCTCGGGGGTGATGTACATACCGCCCGGTGCCTTGGTCTCGTCGATGGGAGCGGCCACGACCAGTTCGCGGCGCGGCGAGAGACGGCTGAAGAGCAGCGCCCGGTCGAAGACCGGGTAGTGGGTGGCGACCACCACGTCGTTGGCGTGCACCTTCGCCCCGGTCTCGGTCGTCAGCACACAGGGTTCGCCCTCCTTGAGGCCGACCACCCGGGTCCGTTCGTGTACGACGCCGCCGAGCCGCCGGATGTCGTCGGCAAGCGCCAGCAGGTACTTGCGGGGGTGGAACTGGGCCTGCTCGTCGACCCGGACCGCGCCCGCGACCGGGAACGGCAGCTCCGTCTCGGTCACGTACTCCGCGGGCAGACCGGCCTCCGCTGCCGCCGCGGCCTCGGCCCGCAGTTCGTCGGCGCGGGCCGCATCCTGGACGTAGGTGTACGCCGACGTGTCCTCCCAGTCGCAGTCGATGCCGAGCAGGTCCACGATCTCGGCGGCGCGCCGGATCGCCTCCGTCTGCGAGCGCGCGTACAGCCGCGCGGCTTCGGCGCCACGGGTGCTGCGGAGCTGTTCGTAGACCAGTGTGTGGAGCGCGCTGAGCTTGGCCGTGGTGTGCCCGGTGACGCCGGCGGCGACGCGATCGGCCTCCAGTACGGCGACGCCCAGGCCCCGCCGCGCCAGCTCCCAGGCCGTGCTGAGCCCGGCGATGCCCGCGCCGACGACGGCGACGTCGACGGCGATCTCGCCCTCTGCCGTGGGCGCTGGTTCGCCGGGCGGCGCCGTCTCGATCCAGTACGACCCGTGGATGCCAGCGTGCTCGTCCATCATCCACGGGTTCCCCCTCCGGCACCGCCCACACGGCGGGGGCCCAGCGGCGCCGTTAGCGTGAGGAAATGATCCGGTTCGAGCAGGTCACCAAGCGTTATCCGGACGGTACGACGGCCGTGGACGATCTCTCCTTCGAGGTCGCCGAGGGCGAACTCGTCACCCTTGTCGGCCCGTCGGGCTGCGGCAAGACGACGACCATGATGATGGTCAACCGCCTCATCGAGCCGACGTCCGGGCGGATCTTCGTGAACGGCGAGGACATCGCCGCGGTGGACCCCGTGCAACTGCGGCGGCGCATCGGCTACGTCATCCAGCAGGTCGGGCTGTTCCCGCACCGGACCGTCCTCGACAACACGGCGACCGTGCCGTCGCTCGTCGGCTGGAAGAAGGCGAGGGCGCGGGCGCGCGCGGCCGAGCTGCTCGATCTGGTGGGCCTGGACCCGAAGACGTACGGCTCGCGTTATCCGGACCAGTTGTCCGGCGGTCAGCGGCAGCGGGTCGGGGTGGCGCGGGCGCTGGCCGCCGAGCCGCCGGTCCTGCTCATGGACGAGCCGTTCGGCGCGGTCGACCCGGTGGTGCGGGAGCAGTTGCAGGACGAGTTCCTGCGGATGCAGGCGTCGGTGCACAAGACGGTGCTGCTGGTCACGCACGACATCGAGGAAGCGGTGCGGCTCGGTGACCGGATCGCGGTGTACGGGCAGGGGCGCATCGAGCAGTTCGACACGCCGGGAGCGGTGCTGGGCACGCCCGCCACGCCCTATGTCGCCGAGTTCGTGGGCGCGGACCGCGGTCTGAAGCGGCTGTCGGTGACCGAGATCCAGGCCGACGACCTCGAACAGCCGCCGATCGCCCGCCTGGACGAGCCCGCAGAGCGGGCCGCCGCCCGGCTGCGAACGGAAGGCGCCAGATGGGCCGTGGTGCTGGACGAGGGGGGCGACCTGCACGGATGGGTCGGCGTCGACGAACTCGCCACCGGCGGCTCGGTCCGCGACCTCGCGCACCGGATGAACTCCTGGGTGCCGGTGGGCGTCCCCTTGAAGCAGGCCTTCGGAGTCATGCTCCAGCACGACGCGGGCTGGGTCGCGGTGCTGGACGGGGCACGCTTCCTCGGCGTACTCACCCCGGCGAAGCTGCACGAGGCGCTGCGGCGCTCGGTGGACGCGGACGCGCGGGGCGTGGCGCGGGGGCAGGTGCCGTTCGACTCCGTCGCCGACGCGTGAGCGCTCGCCCGAACCGTGGCGGACTTCACCGGGTCCGGTCAGGAGCTCGCTCCGCCGTCCGTCCGCCCCAAGATCCGTACGGTCGGGTCGAGGCACCAGTCGAGGACCGACGGCCAGGGCCCGTACCCCGCGTCCAGGTCGAGGTGTCCGCCGCCCGGTACGACGTCGGTGTCGAGGTCGAGCGGCAGGCCGTAGTGCCGGTCCGCGCCGCCCGGGCAGTACGGGTCGTCGTCCCCGGCCACGAGTCGGGTCGTGCCCGCGGCGTCCCGCAGCTGCGCGGCGGTGACCTCGGGCCGGGCGAAGGCGGCGACCTCTTCGTACCCGGCGAGTACGTCGGCTGACGGGGGCGCGACCAGGAGCACCCGGTCGGCCCGTACTCCGCCGCGGGCCACCGCGTGCAGCCACAGGAGGACGGCCAGGCTGTGGCAGACGACCACGCGCTCGCGGGAGTCGCGCTCCGCGCCGAGGAGGGCGTGCAGTACGGCGAGCCACACCTCCGCGTCCGGGTCGTCCGGGTCGGGAAGCTGCGGGTAGCTCACACGGTGGCCGCGTGCGACCAGTTCGTCGGCGAGCCCGCGCTGCCAGTGGCCCTCCGGCCGGTGGTTCTGCCAGCCGTGCAGGATCAGGAAGGAACGGGAGGCCGGAGTGGAGGTCGAGGTCATGGAGGTGATGATCGGTCCTGCCGGTTCTTCAGGTCCAGTTAATGTTTGTCGATGGAACAGGCAAGTGGAACCTTCAGTATTGATCTGCGCCGCCTCGGTGCCCTACGGGAGCTGGACCGGCGGGGCACTCTGGCGAGGACCGCGGCGGCGATGCATCTGACGCCCTCTGCGGTCTCGCAGCAACTCGCCGCGCTTTCCCGCGAGTTGGGCGTTCCGCTGATCGAGCGGAGCGGGCGGGGAGTGCGGCTCACGGGGCAGGCCCGGGTCGTGCTCCAGCACGCGGATGTCATTGCCGCCCAGCTGGAGCGGGCGCGGGCCGATCTCGCGGCCTGGGAGCTCGGCCGGCGTGGCGCCCTGACCATCGGGGCCTTCTCCAGCGCGATCTCGGGACTGCTGCCCGCCGTGCTGGCGGACCTGGCCGAGACCCGGCCCGAGCTCGACATCGCCGTCGTGGAGGCCGAGCCGCCGGATCTGTTCACCCGGCTGGACGCGGGAGACATCGATCTGGCGGTGGCCGTGGACTTCGCCGCGGCGCCGCCGTTCACCGATCGCCGGTACTCGCGGACCGATCTGCTCGTCGACCGCCTCGACGTGGCGCTGCCGGCCACGCACCGTCTTGCCCACCTCGACCGGATCCCGCTGCGGGAACTCGCCGCTGATCCCTGGGTCGTCGGGGACGGCGGCAGCTGCTGCGGCGCGGTGACCCGCTCCGTCTGCGCGGCCGGGGGGTTCACCCCGGAGATCCGGCACGCCGTGAACGACTGGCAGTCGCTCGCCGCTCTCGTCGAGGCGGGCGCGGGCGTGGCACTCGTACCGCGTCTGGTGCAGCCGCTGCACCGGCCCGGCCTGGTGATCCGCGAGCCCGAGGGGCAGCCACCCGGCCGTCATGTGTTCGCGGCGGTCCGGGCGGGCGCCGAGGCGGACCCCGTGCTGAGCGTCGTACGGGAACGGCTGGCCGCGGCGGGAGCGGCGGCCGGCCCGGCGCGCAGGGGCCCCGGTTAGGCGCGCGGTCCCGACTGTTTCGTCATGGCCTCGTGGCCCAGCAACCCGTACACCCAGCGTTCGTTGAAGCCGGCCACGAAGCCGACGGCGCACCAGAATCCCCAGAAGGTGGTGCCGTTCCCGGCGGTGGCCGGGCCCGCGTGGGCGGGGCAGATGTCGGCGGGCGTGGCCGGGATGTCGACGACGGTGACGAAACCGGCGCTGAGCAGGAAGTAGGTGGCCACCGCGAGGAACCAGCCGACGAAGACGCGGTAGACGCCGCCGCGCCGCAGGCTGCGGGAGACCTGGCCGGGGACGGCCACCTCCCTGTGCCCGTTGGCCGGTCGGCGGATCAGCTGGTCGCCGCTGTTGCGCAGCCGCACAAGAACGCTGAGCACCGCCCCGAACGCACCGACGCCGCCGCACACGAGCGCACCCGTCAGGCTCCACCGGTCGCTGCAGTTCAGCGCGATCCCCAGGGCGCCGAGCAGTTTCTCCCCGGTCAGCAGCGGCACGAGCAGCAGCACCACACCGAGGCCGAGACCGAAGTTGAGGCCCCGGCTGACGGCGAGTTCGCCGTCCTGGTTGAGGCGGACCTTGATGCGGTCGATCTCCCGGTCCAGGTAGTTGGCCAGGTGCGCGTTGGGCGGCGAGTCGCCCAGACGCTGGTCACCGAGAACGTTGCGCAGCACGCTCTGCACGGTGATCCGCAGCGACTGCCGGGTCCGCTCCTCGAAGGCGCGTTGCGCGTCGCCGTAGAGGATCTGCAGCTCCAGCTGGTGCTGCGGAAAGGCGTCGCCGAACTGCATGTAGGCGCCGTCGAACCCGGGCTCGACCAGGTCCTTGAGTCCTTTGGGCTGCTGCTCGGTGCGCGCCCCTTCGACCGTTTCACGTAATGCCGGCCACCTTGTCCGGTGACCTCCCCCGTTGTCCTTCATGAAGATGGTTTACCGACCTGGGCCACCTTCGGGAACCCGTCCACCGCACCAGTCCGGTCACTGTCGTCACGGACTCGTCACTTCAGCAGGTCCTTGCCCTTCAGATACGTCCGCGCCACGTCCTCGGGCAGCCTGCGCCAGCTGTCCACCTGCTCGTTCATCGACGCCAGGTCCGCCGTCGTGAGGACGTCGTCGAGTCCCCCGAGCGCCTTGGTGACGCCTTCGCCGCCCGCGCGGGAGCGGTTGACGACGGGCACGATGCAGTCGGCGTTCTGCAGGTGTTTGTCGTCGGCGAGCAGCACGAGGCCGAAGTCGCCGAGCGTGGCGTCCGTGGTGGTGGTCAGGACGAGCTGGTCCTGACCGTTCTGCACGGCCCGCTTCGCCTGGGTGGTGCCGACTCCCTTGGGATCGACGGCGGTGACGTCGATGCCGTAGGTCTTTTTCAATCCCGGTTCGCAGTACGGCCGTTGGACGCACTCGTCGCCCGCCGCGAGCCGCACCTGCAGCCCGGAAGCGCCCAGGTCGCTGAGGGTTTCGAGGTCGTGCTGCCGGGCGTACGCCTTGGTCACGGCGAAGGCGTTCTGGTCCACGGCTTGTCCGGCGTCGAGGACGGTGAGGCCGCGGGGCGTGGCGAGGCGCCTCAGGCCGGCCATCGTGGCGCCGAGGTCGGGCGAGCCGACGGGGGGTGTGTCGGCTCCGTTGGTCTTGGCGTTCAGCCAGTCCGCGAAGGTGGCCGCATATTCGGCGACGACGTCGATCTGACCGGATTCCAGAGCGGGTTCGTACAGTTCGCGGTTGACGACGGTGAGCAGGGAGGTCCGGTAGCCGGCCTCCCTCAGCAACAGCGCGTACATCTGGGCGAGCAGGTCGCTCTCGGTGAAACCGGCCGAGCCGATGGTGAGGTGCTTGCTGTCGCCGGGCGGTGCGGTGACCTCGCCGCGGCTCTCCAGGGAGGGGCCGGTGGTGCAGCCGGTGAGGAGCAGGAGGCCCGTGAGGGTGAGGCCGGCGCCCGTCCGCGGCAGGGCCGAGCGGTGCCGTCTCATCGCGAGCCCCGCGTCCAGTGCGGTGCGAGCCGTTCCGCGACCTCGAAGAGCCCCTCGACGATCAGCGCGAACAGGGCGACGAGGACGGCACCGGCGACGACCTGCGGGGTGCTCGCCAGGTTGAAGCCCGCGGTGATGATCCGTCCGAGACCGCCGCCGCCCGCGAGCGCGGCGATGGTGGCGGTGGCGACGAGTTGCACGGCGGCGAGCCGCACCCCGTTCAGGACCATCGGGAGTGAAAGTGGCAGTTCCACCTGAAACAGCATCTGTCTCCCGGTCATCCCCATCCCGCGCGCCGCCCGGACCACATTGCGGTCGACCTCGCGCATCCCGACGTACGCGTTGGTGAGCAGCGGTGGCACGGCGAACAGGACCAGGGCGACGACCGTGGGCCCTTGGCCGTAGTCGCCGAGCGGGGTGAGCAGCAGCAGGACCAGAACGGCGAAGGTGGGCACGGCCCGGCCGACGTTGGAGATGTTGACGGCGAGTGCGCCGCCCTTGCCGAGGTGACCGAGGACGAGCGCGACCGGCAGCGCGATCAGACAGCTGATGACCAGGCAGACGACGGTCAGCAGGAGATGCTGGGCGAGCCGGTGCCAGATGCCGTCGTCGCCCCACCAGTGCGCGGAGTCCGTGAGCCAGTCCCAGGCGTCGGCCAGCGTGTTCATCGGCGCACCGCACGCGCCCGGCGCCCGGTCATCCGCGCGCCGCCCTCGTCCAGGGCGTGATCAGCCACTGCATGCCGAGCAGCAGCAGGTCGGCGGCGATCGCGATCAGCACGCAGAGCACGGACGCCGTCAGCACCTGTGCCTTGAAGTACGTGTTCATGCCCGCGTAGATGAGGTTGCCGAGCCCTCCGAAGCCGACAATCGCGCCGACCGTGGCCAGCGACACCGCGGAGACGGTGGCGATCCGCAGTCCGGCCATCGCGGCGGGCAGGGCGAGCGGCAGCTCCACGGTGAGCAGCAACCGGATCGGGCCGTATCCCATGCCGCGTGCGGCCTGCCGGGTCTCCTCGGGGACCGCGCGCAGGCCCGCGAGGATGTTGCGCACGAGCAGGGTGAGCGAGTAGAGGACGAGCCCTGCGACGACCAGTGCGGCCGAGAGCCCGTACACCGGCAGGAGCAGCGAGAACATGGCCAGCGACGGGACGGTGTACAGCACGGTGGTCACGGCGAGGACGGGGCCGGCCGCCCACCCCCAGCGGCGGGCCCCCACCGCCAGCGGGACGGCGAGGACGAGGCCGATGAGTACCGCGATCGAGGTCAGCTGGAGGTGCTGGATCACGGCGTCGACGAGGATGTGGCGGCGGGTGCTCAGATAGGCGCCGCAGATCCACTCGTTGCGCGCGAGGCAGTCGTCCGGGGGCGCGGTCACCCGTCCATTGCATCGGGCGTACCGGGCAGTCGGCTCGTTCTGGTGACCCATGCGGGGTGTCGCTGGGTACACCCCCCGATACGGGCCCTGCGCCCAATGTGACGGACTCCTCATCTCCGTAGCGTCTTGGGCATGGCACAGGGCGTGCCGGACGGAGAGTGATGACGATGTTTCGCAACACGGCGCGGCGTACGAACGACTCGGGACCCGCCTCAGAGGCTCTGCGGCTGGTCAAGGTCAGCAAGACCTACGGAAGCGCGGAGAACGCCGTGACGGCGCTCGACGGGGTCACCCTCAGCCTGGCGCGGGGCAGCTTCACCGCGATCATGGGCCCCTCGGGGTCGGGCAAGTCGACGCTGCTGCAGTGCGCCGCCGGGCTGGACCGGCCGGACAGCGGGATCGTGCGGGTCGACGGGGCGGAGATGACGGGCAGCGGTGAGGCGCAGCTGACGAAGTTCCGGCGCAACCGGATCGGCTTCGTCTTCCAGCAGTACAACCTGCTGCCGACGCTCACCGTGGCGCAGAACACGGTCCTGCCGCTCAAGCTGGCGCGGCGGCGCGTCGACCGGGCGCGGGTGCGGGAGGTCCTGACGTCGGTCGGTCTCGGCGACCGGCTCGGCCATCTGCCCGACCAGCTCTCCGGTGGCCAGCGACAGCGTGTCGCCATCGCCCGCGCGCTGGTCACCGAGCCGAGCGTGATCTTCGCGGACGAGCCGACCGGCGCGCTGGACACCCGCAGTGCGCGGGATGTGCTGAGCCTGCTGCAGGAAGCGGTACGGCTGCACGGCAGGACCGTCGTCATGGTGACGCACGACCCGGTGGCCGCCTCGTACGCCGACTCCGTCGTCTTCCTGGCCGACGGTCGGATCGCCGGCGGCATGGCGGCCCCGACGGCCGACGCGGTGGCCGAGCGCCTGGCACACCTCGGCGACGACGTACTCGTGGGGGTGTGAACCATGCTCGCTCTGGCCCTTCGCTCGATCCGCAAGCGCCCCGGGCGCTTCACGGCGACCCTGCTGTCCGCCTTCCTCGGCGCGGCGATCCTGATGATGTTCAACTCCCTGCACGACACGGCGGGACAGCCGGGCGTCGACTCGCGGAGCGCCGAGTCCCTGTCGACCGCGGCGACTGTCGTGGGCGGGTACGGCAGCCTGCTGGTGTTCTTCGCCGTCGCCTCCACGCTGACGGTGAACGTGCGTCAACGCACCTCTGAGATCGAGCTGTTGCGTTGTTCGGGGGCTACCCCGGCGCAGATCAAGCGGATGGTCGTCGGCGAGTCGATGGCCGTGGCACTGGTGGGCGCACTGCTGGCGATCGGCCCGGCGATGCTCGGTGGCCGGGCGCTGCTGGACATCTTCCAGGACAGCGGCCAGGTCAAGAGGTCCGTGGACTACTCCTTCGGTTCCACGGCTCTGATGTCGGGCGTCGGTATCACGGCGCTCGCGGCGGCCGGCGCGGCCTTCCTCGCGGTGCGCCGGGCGACGCGTGGCCGTCAGCAACGGGGCGGGGCACGGAAGTTCCTCGCCTACGCGACCCTGGCCCTCGGCGGGGTGTCGGCCTCCTCGACGTTCGCCTTCTCCGCCAAGGATGCGGCGCTGATGGCGCCCGCCGCGTACGGGGCGATCCTGCTGTCCGTGGGGTTCGCACTCTTCGCTCCGCGGCTGCTCGGCGGCTTGCTCGACCTGCTGCCGCTGTCGGGGCCGAGCGGCTATCTGGCCGTACGCAACATGCGGCGGCGGGCGGCCGAGCTGTCCGGTGTCCTGATGCCGCTGATCCTCTTCACGGGCATCGCGACGGCGACGCTCTACATGCAGGGAGTCGAGAGCGACGCCATCAAGGCCTCGGGCGTCCCGAAGTCCATCGACGCGAAGAACCTGGAGACCCTCAACCTGGTGGTCGTCGGCATCATCGTGGCCTTCTCCTGCATCATGCTGATCAACTCCCTCTACGCGGCGACGACTTACCGCGCCCGTGAGTTCGGCGGGCAGCGCCTCGCCGGGGCGACGCCGAACCAGGTGCTCGGGATGGTCGGTGTCGAGGGTCTGATCCTGACCGTCACCGGGGTCTTCCTCGGCACGGTGGCGGCAATCGCCGGGATCGTCCCGTTCACGCTCGTTCGCACGGAGTCCGTGTGGCCGGACCAGGGGCTGGGGATCTGGCTCTCCGTCGTCGCGGTCGCGGCGACGGTGACCCTGGGCACGGTCCTGGTGACGGCCCGGCGGGCGCTGCGGACACCGGCGGTGGAGGCGGTGGTGCTGGCCGCGTGAGCGCCAGGGCGCGGCATCGGGTGAGGGGGGAGCACTTCGGTGCTCGCCCCTCACCCGCGTACGCGGGCCACGCTCCGCTCCGGCATCGACACTCCCAGGCCCTGGCGGGTTGCCGGTTGCCGGATGTGGCATGTGTGGTGAGGTGGGTGGGAGCGAAGGCGAAGGAGTGACGACGTGACGGCCATGGACGCGTTCACCGACCTGCTCGATCCCGACATGTACGTGGTGACCGCCGTAGCGGACGGAGAGCGGGCGGGGTGTCTGGTCGGGTTCGCCTCCCAGTGCTCGATCCGGCCGGTGCGGTTCGTGGTCTGGCTGTCGAAGGAGAACCACACCTTTCGCGTGGCCAGGTCCGCCGATCGGCTCGCCGTGCATCTGCTCCGGCGCGAACAGACCGAGCTGGCGGCCCTGTTCGGCGGGGAGACCGGCGACGAGGTGGACAAGTTCGCGCGGGTCGCCTGGAAGGCGGGCCCTGAGGGCACCGTCGTCCTGCGGGATGCTCCCGCCTGGTTCGTCGGCGCGGTCGAGCAGCGCGTCGACGGGGGCGACCACGTGGGATTCGTCCTGACCCCGCTGGAGAACGGCGGGGCCAGGGACGGCAAAGCGGCGGTGTTCCGGCTGACGGACGCGCAGGGCATCGACCCCGGCCATCCGGTCGACTGACGCCCCTCGGCGCTGATGGTGCGCAGCGGCGGTGTGCCGGCTACGCCGTCACGCGGCTGAAGCGGAGGGTCGCGGTGACGGTGGTCAGACCGCGCATCATGCCCAGCTGGTTCCACCCCATGCCGAACTGGTCGCGGTCCACGGTGAACTCCGCGGTCAGCGTGACCGCGTCCGCCCCCGCGTCGGAAACCTTGGCGGTGAAGGACTGGGGCCGGCTGATGCCGCGTACGGTCAGCTGACCGGTGACCTGGACGGAGTCGTCCTGGCCGGCCTCGGCACCGCGCACGGCAAAGGTGATCTCGGGGTGGTTGTCGACGTCGAGGAAGTCGGCGGAGCGCAGGTGGGTGTCCCGCTTGGCGTGCTTGGTGTCGACGGAGGCGGCGTGCAGGGTGATGCTGCCGTGGGCGGTGCCGTCGGGCCGGACCTCGCCCTGACCGCTGACGGCCGTGAAGGCTCCCTTGACGGTGACCAGGCCCCACATCGTCTTGTGCCGGACGGCGACGGTGGTGGCCGTCTGGTCGAGCTGCCACAGGCCGGTTTCTACGGCGACGGTCATGAGCGTTCTCCTGGGGACGTAGGGGCCGGGCGCGCGCCGCGGCGGATGACGACTGAGGGCCACAGGAGGCGCCCGCACCACTGACGGGGCTCCCACAGATGCCTGTCGTCCAAATTTGAATAAGTTGACGGTAGCCCATTATCCAAATCTGAACAACCCTCTCATCCAAAAATGGACGACCGGTAGAATCGGGGCATGCCCGAACCTTCTGCCCCCGCGGACCTGCCGCCCTCCTCGTCGTCCTCGCCCGAGGCGGGCGGGCTGCTGCCGCCCGAGCTGCGGGCATGGATGCTGCTGCTGGCGGCGACGGGCGCCATCGAGCAGCAACTGCGCCCCGTCGTCAAGAACGCCTTCGGGGTCTCGCACGACGAGTTCCTGGTGCTGTGCCTGCTGGCCGACCAGCCCGGCACCGGCGGCCTGCGCATGACGCAGATCGCGGAACTCCTGGGCCGGCCCAAGACCCGGCTCACCTACCAGGTCGCCTGTCTCCAGCACGCGGGCCTGATCACCAAACAGTCGGTGTGCGGTGACAAACGCGGTGTCGAGGTCGCGCTGACCGACAAGGCACGACGCCTGCTGACCGAGGCCTCGGCCCCGCTGGCCAACGCCGTCACCGACGCCCTCGACCACACCATCAGCACCGCCCAGCGGGACGCGATGTGCGGCTTCCTGCCGCACCCGCCCGCCTCCACGGACACCGAGTAGACGGACGCCGGACGGCGAAGCGCCGTCGCCCGGAGTC
>NZ_JBMNDS010000054.1:0-70442 GCF_052543295.1 Streptomyces sp. SAS_270 | reverse complement strand
CCCCCCCCCCCCCCCCCCCCCCCCCCCCCCCCCCCCCCCCCCCCCCCCCCCCCCCCCCCCCCCCCCCCCCCCCCCCCCCCCCCCCCCCCCCCGCCGGAAGTCACATCGGCACTGAACGGATGACCTACTTGGCCCACGGGTCCCGCAGGATGATGTCCGCCAGCGCCGGCACCACCGCACAGCCGGAGAGCATCCGCTCACCCTTCTGCGCACTCGCCACCCGGTCATGTTCCCGCCGTGCCCGTTGACGATCAGGATGCGTGAGAATCCCGCCCGGATCACGGAGCGGCAGGAAGTCGTCGACACCGGTGGGCGGATGAGGGCCGTGCTGCTCGGTGGCCCAGATGGGCAGCAGCACCACCGCGTCGCGCGCCGCGAGGGCGCACAGTTCGGCGACGGTCAGACGGTTCCACTGGACTTCGCTCATCAGGAACTCCTCCCGGACGTGACCGATGCGGTGTGCAGGGCGCCGGGGCGGGTGCGGATCCTAGAGGTGGTCGGCGTCGACCACGGCCTGGGCGAAGACGGTGGGCGCCTCCTGCGGCAGGTTGTGGCCGATGTCCGCGATCGTGCGGTGCAGGTAGGGCCCGGTGAAGTGGGTGCGGTAGGTGGAACCGTCGCCCGGTGCGGTGAAGGGGTCGAGGGCGGGGTCGAGAGTGACGGTGGGGACGCCGATGGGGGGCTGGGCGGCCAGCTTCTTCTCATAGCGGTCGTAGCGTCGGTCGCCCTCGATCAGACCGATGCGCCAGCGGTAGTTGTAGAGGACGATGGCGGCGTAGTCGGGATTCTTGAAGGCCTCGGCGGTGCGCGCGAAGGTGGCGTCGTCGAAGTCCCAGTTGGGGGAGACGAGGGTCCACACGTAGCGGCACAGTGCGATGCGCTTCTCCTCGTTCTCCATGGTCTTCTTGCCGCGGTCGGTGGCGAAGTACCACTGGTACCACCAGTTGTGCTCGACGGCCGGGGCGGCGGGATCCAGCTGCATCTTGCGGTCGGTGATGACGTAGCCGCTGGTGGACAGGAGGGCCTTGACGCGCTCGGGCCACAGGGCGGCGATGATGTCGGCGGTGCGCGAGCCCCAGTCGAAGCCGGCGAGGACGGCCTTCTCGATCTTCAGGGCGTCCATGAACGCGATGACGTCCAGGGCGATGGCGGACTGCTCGGCGTTGCGCGGGGTGTGGCGGGACAGGAAACGGGTGCTGCCGTGGCCGCGCAGGTACGGAACGAGGACGCGGTAGCCGAGGTCGGCGAGGAGCGGAGCGACGTCGACGAAGCTGTGAATGTCGTACGGCCAGCCGTGCAGGAGAACGACGACGGGTCCGCGGGCCGGGCCGGCCTCGGCGTAACCGATGTCCAGGACACCAGCCTTGACGTGCTTGAGTGTGCCGAATTCGGTGTGGGTGCCTGGGGTGATGCTGGGCACCGTGGGAGCGGAAGCGCCGCCCGCCGTCTCCTCGGCGGTCGCGGCGGATGCGTTGGTCCGCAGGCCGGACAGTGAGACCGCTGCCGCTCCCGTGCCCAGGCCGGCGGCCTTGCTGAAGGTACGCCTGTTGATCATGTGAAGCCCTCCGTCGTGCGATTCCGGTGACTGGCCCGAGCCCGGGAAATACCTGCTCATCTCAGCGGTACGAGATCACCGCGGCTCTTGATGAAAGGACCCTCGCACACCGTTCGTCACCTGTCAAAGCGGTGACGGATGATGATTTGGCGAGAAGGGGTGGTGGGTCCGAGGGACTTCTGCTCCTTGAGTGGGGCCGGCAGCACACACTCTCGCCCGCAACGCAGTGGGACGCATCAGTCACATGACGGTCGGACGTGGTGCGGGTGTGGCCTGAGGGTGTGAGTCGATATGTGTCGACTCTGCTCGGGTGGTGAGGGTGGTGAGGGTGGTGAGGGTGGTCAAGGGTGGACCTTTCTCTGTCTTCGCTGACGTCGACAAACTCCATGCGGATCGCGCAGGAGGAGATCTTCGGCCCGGTCCTGGTGGTCATCGCCTACGACGACGAGGATGACGCCGTCCGCATCGCCAACGACTCCGAGTACGGACTCTCCGGCGGCGTCTGGTCCTCCGGCGAGGCTCACGCGCTGGCAGTCGCCCGCCGCATCCGCACCGGCACCGTTACCGTCAACAGTGCCTCTGTTGCCTTCGACGGCCCGTTCGGCGGCTTCAAGGTCAGCGGCATCGGCCGCGAGTACGGCGCGGTGGGCCTCGGCACCTACACCGAGTACAAGACCATCACCGTCTGACGCGGGCCAAGGCGCCCCCAATGCCCTCGCGCCGCACAGCACAGCAGCGCAGAGCGAACGCCGAGGCGGCAGGTCGCCCGACCTCCTGCCGCCGGCGCCGGTCGACACGAAAGCCCCGCCGCGGATGGCGGAGCTGTCGAAGTCCGGGACCGTACGAAGCCGATGTTCCTGTCCCGCCCGATCGGCCGTGCTGGGGCGGGACAGGCGTGGTGTCTTGTGTGCCGGCTGTCTACAGGCCCAGGTCAAGGGCGAGGCAGGAGTAGAACTTCCATGAGCCCTCAGGGTCGTACGACGATGCGTTCACCCCTCCGGCGGGCGCGGCCTCGACCTCTGTGGTCATGTCCTCGAGGCGTATGCGCTCGGGGAGGCTGCCGAATCGCGCGTGTCGTACCGCCGCCTCGGCGGCTTCTGTGGTGAGCCCCTTGCTCATGACCGTGCTCCACTTCGTCGATCGTGGATGGTGTCCTGGTTGTTGCTTGGACAGCTATCAGCATGCTCTCGCTTACGTCACCTGTCAAGGCGGTGACGAATGCGGGGCGTGGGTGGGCCGATCACCTCATGGCGTCGACTTCGAGGATCGCGGCGGTGAAGGTATCGGGACGCTCTTGGGGGAGGTTGTGGCCGGCCCTCGGTACGACGTGACGCTTCTCGGTGGTCACGCCGGGCGGGTTCTCGTAGCCGACCAGGGTGATGCCGGTGGCTGCCTGAACGGGCGCGGTGAGGTCGTGGGACGGGGTCCACGGGTAGCGGTTGGAGTTGGCGTACATCCGCATGGACGTGCCGATCGAGTTGGTGGCCCAGTAGATCTTCGCGTTGGTGAGGATGTCGTCCTTGCTGAAGACGTTCTCGACGTTGCCGTCGTTGTTGCTCCAGTTCGTCCAGCGTTCGAGGATCCAGGCCCGCATGCCTGCCGGGGAGTCGCTCAGCGCGTGGCCGAGGGTGCTTGAGTCGAGGACGTGCACGGCGACGTGGGCGACGAAGCGCTTGTGGACAGAGAGGATCCGCCGGTGAGGTCGCAGGCATGGTCGCCGTTGAACATCTCAGGGACTCGTAGTACTTGTGGCCGAGTTGAGTGGTCACCATGGAGCCGAGGTCGGAGCCGGCGGCCGCGTATTTCTCATGGCCGAGGACTTCCGTCATCAGCTTGTGGAACAGGTCGGCGGCCTTCCAGAAGTTCATGTCCGGGTTGTCGGGCAGGGGCGTTGACCAGCCGAAGCCGGGCGTCGAGGGGACGATGACGTCGAACGCCTCGGCCGGGTCTCCGTCATGGGCACTCGGATCGTCGAGCTGGTCGATGACCTTGGTGGCCATCGCGACGGTCGACCGCGGGCGGGGCGCCGAACGCGGCGCCGAGGACGGCGGCGAAGGTGTCGTACTCGGCGCCGCGCAGTGGACGTACGGACGTGCTCGCGGCGAACCGCGGCACCGGACGGCGCCTTCGAGCGGGAGCAGTAGGAAGGGCTGCCGCGTGAGCGTGGTGAGCGCGTGCGCGGCGGCGGGGCCGACGATCTCCGCCGTCCGGCTCGCCACGCATCCGGATGCTCCAGGGCAGTCTCTGGGTCTGGGCCGCGGCCTTATCGCCGAGCAGGCCGATCTCCGCCTTGTCCGGCGTCGGGCACCGGCAGCGCCGGGGTGACGAGTCCGCGTCGGTGCGATTCCCGCCGGCGAGGCGAACTGATCTGCACCGCCGTTGCACAGTCGGCCGCAAACCTGATCTCCGCGGCCCCCGCATATACCAGCGGTCGGCTCAGATCCAGGTGTCGAGCCACATCCTGGTGTGCCAGTCGGCATAGGGGATCGTCTGCCCGGAGTAGATCGGGAAGAAGTAGATGAAGTTCCAGGCGATGAGAAGCACAAGCACGCCTGCGGCCACCGCACCTCGTGTACGGCGCTTGGGAGTTGCTCCCGGAGGGCCCAGCAGGGCTCCCACCGTCATCGTCACGGCCAGGCACAAATACGGCACGAAGACGACCGCGTAGAACGAGAAGATCGTACGGTCCTGGTACAGGAACCAGGGCAGATACCCGCCACCCACCGCACAGAGGACGGCGCCGGCGCGCCAGTCGCGGCGCAGTGCCCAGCGGTAGAGCAGATACACGAGGGCGCAGCAGGCCGACCACCACAGGAGCGGTGTGCCCAGGGCCAGGATCGCCTGTGAGCAGTCGGTGGTCGTGTGGCAGCCGTCGCTCCCGGGTTTCGGCGACTCGTAGTGGAACAGCACAGGGCGGCCCAGGACAAGCCAACTCCAGGGATTCGACTCGTACTTGTGGGAGATGTGCAGCCCCACGTTGAACTGGTAGACCCCGTACTCGTAGTGCCACAGACTGCGCAGCGGGGCCGGGATCCACGACCAGGTGCCGCCGCGGCCCTCTGCCCAGTGACGTCCGTAGCCTTTGTCGGACAGGAACCAGCCGGTCCATGTCGCCAGATACGTCAGGACCGCGACCGGAACCAGGGACACCACCGACCAGCCGAAGTCCTTGCGGAGCATGGCCCGATACGGGTGGTGCGCCCCGGCGACGCGGCGGGCGCCGACGTCCCACAGCAGGGTCAGGATCACGAAGAAGGCGAGGAAGTACAGGCCGTTCCATTTGGTGGAGGTCGCCACCCCCAGGAAGAAGCCGGCGGCGAGCCGCCAGGGCCGCACGCCTGTCCCGACCCGGTCGCCGGTATGTGCGTCCGGGCGTATGCGGCCGTCCTCCTCGATCGGCAGGGCGGCAGCGAGCCCGGCCCGCGCCCGGTCCCGGTCGATGAGCAGGCATCCGAACGCCGCCAGCACGAAGAACATGACGACGAGGTCGAGCAGAGCGGTGCGGCTCATCACGTAGTGCAGACCGTCCACCGCCATCAGTGCTCCGGCCAGGCAGCCCAGCAGGGTGGAACGGAACAGGCGGCGTCCGATGCGGCACAGCATCAGCACCGACAGCGTGCCGAGGACCGCTGTCATGAAGCGCCAGCCGAAAGGGTTGAGGCCGAACATCCACTCGCCGAGGGCTATCACCCACTTGCCCGTCGGTGGGTGTGCGACGAAGGCTCCGCCGTCGGAGAGCGGGATCACCTGAGGGTCGGCCAGGATCTGCGGGTCGGCGATCTTGCGGTCCGGCCAGGTGCTCTCGTAGCCGAGCCGCAGCAAGGCCCAGGCGTCCTTGGCGTAGTACGTCTCATCGAACACGACCGCCCGCGGGCTGCCCAGACGCCAGAAACGCGGCAGCCCGGCGAGGAACGCCACCAGCAGCGGCCCGCCCCATCCTGACCAGCGCGCCAGCCGGTTCGCTGCCGCCGGGGAAAGCCCGAGCACGCGCCACAGCCGCGCGTCGGGTTGGGGAAACGGCGCCACCAGCCGGTCCCGTACGGACGTACGCGGACGATTGACGTACCCGAAGCGGCGCAGCCGTTGCTCCCAGGAGACCGCCCGGGGCTTCGCCGCCTGCTGCGGCTCGTCGGCCACCGCCGGCGCGTTCTCATGCATGACGTGGTGAGCCTTCAGTTCGTGGAGAGCAGGACAAGCGGGGATCGGCTGACCGATGGGCGGTGATGGTCACGCCGGCTCAGTCAGCCCTCACTGACCGGAAGCGCTTGAACCTGGCCAACCGGCTACCCGGGTGGTGGTCGAGGTCCGTGTCGGCATCGGCGCACCCTTGGCAGTGGAGGCGGGGCGAGTCGTCGAGGTTTCCGTGACCGACTCGGCAGAGGTGACGGGGCGGGGCTGAGGACTGGTCGGCCCGCCCTGGGCGAACAGGCTCGCCAGGAGCAGGCCGACTCCGAGTCCGGCAATGGTCAGCACGGATCCGGTGGCCATCCAGATCGTCCGGACCCGCTGCCGGGCACGGACGCCGGCTCGCAGGCGGACTTGGTGCCGTTCCTCGTAGGGCGTCTCCGTCGTCTCGTTGTCACGCATCATGCGTGCCAATTCCTGCTCGAACTGATCCATGGCTCCTCCTTCACTCGACCGGCTTGACTGCCTCGGCCAGAAGCCGCCGCAGCCGTGCGACGCCGCGCGCCGTGAGCGAACGGGCGGTACCCACCGGACACCCCAGCACCTCCGCGACGTGCTGCTCGGGCAGGTCCTGGTAGTAACGCAGCACCACCGCAGCCCGCTGCCGCGCCGGCAACAACGCCAACATGGCCTCCAATCGGGTCCGTTCGTCCACGGCGGCGGTCTCATCTCCCACCCCCGGCGGGTCGGGCAACTCGTCCACCGGGTGCTCGCCCCACCAGCGGCGCCGCGCCGAGCGTGCCGCGGCACGGGCCATGACCCTGCGCACATAGGCCTCGGGCGCCTGCTCGGCCACCTTCGGCCACGCAAACCACAGCTTGACCAGCGCCTCTTGAAGCAGATCCTCCGCCCGGTGCCGGTCTCCACCCGTGAGCAGCCTCGCCAGATGAAGCAACGCCGACCATCGGGCAGCCACGAACCGGTCGAACTCATCGGTCCGCAACTGCCCCATCTGCGTTGCCCCTTGCCTCCCTGCCGAGCACGCCGGCCTCCACCGCACGATGAACGGCACCGTGTCATCGACCCCGTACGCCGCCGCAGGACCGCGGACGCGCCCCCACACCTACAACAAAGACACTGACCCCTGCCCCGCTATGCACCTTCACCATGTGGCGTGCGTCACATACCCCATTCCGGCGGCTGCGGCTGCGGCTTCGGATTCACTTCGCGGTCGAAGTGGGCGAGTTTCTCCAGGAACCACATGTCCTGCAGGAGCATCGGGCCGCGCGGACCGGAGGTCAGCGAGTTCTGGTTGTCAGGAACCGGTGCGCCGGCAGTAGTCGTCAACGGCTTCTGGTTGTTCTCGGGTGTAGCTCGCTCCTCGGTGAGTGGCTGCTTGCCTGCGTCAAGGCACGGCGCGGCCCTGGCCGGTCGCGTGCCCGTCCAAGCAGCTCTGCCGCTCGTAACGGCACACATAGTATGTTGGAACATATATACGTCAAGGTATGATCCAGGCGCACACGTGTGAGCCTGCCTCTGCCGCCCGACGGTCTGGCACCAACGCTCACTGCAACCGAGGTGGCGGCAGAGTCCACGGCCCGGACCGGGGTCACAGGGGGCCCAGCACATCTCGGGGTACGGCTGGGAGCTCAAGGGTTTCGAGGACGGTGAGCAGGTGCCGCTCCTCATAGCGGAAGTGGTTCTCCATGATTGCGCCGATGCCTTCGAGGTGTTGGTCGAGCTCCTCGGGCGGTACGGCCCGGTCGACCGCGGCGCGGAGACTTCCTAGCAGGTGGGCGATCATCGAGTGATCCTGCTCGAGCGAGCGCAGCACGGGGCGAAGCTCCGGATGCGCAGCGGCGACGGCCGGGAACAGGGTGCGGTCTTCGCCCTGGTGGTGGCCGTCGAGAGCCGTGCAGAAGCCGTGGCAGTGCAGCAGCAGCTCACGGGTGGCCGCCTCACCGGGGGTGCCGTCGGCGAGGGAGGCGCGGGTCACGGACAGGGCTTCCCGCAGTCGGTGGTGCACCCGACGGAGTTCTTGGCTCCAGGCGACGAGCCTGGTCGTCTCGCGCTCAGTCACGCGAGAGCGAAGGGTGCGACAACTGCATCGTCGGCGTCCTTCGATCCGGCGCCTCCATGCCTGACACGGTCTGCCACCGGCACGCGACGCTTCCCGCACACTACCGCGCCTGTTGCCCTGTCGACACCGCTTCCGTCCGGCACGTCATGCTGCGCGAGCCGCACCACTCCTGCTGCTGCGCAAGCCACCTGCCGTGACGTTTCGACGGCCGGCCCGGAGACACTCGGCCGCTTCAGTTCACCAGCGCAGCGATCACCCGACGGACGATCCAGCGGGCGACAGCAGATCAGGGCGGCCGCGGTTCCGGCGAAGGCCAGGACGTCTTCCGCGTTGCGCCCGTAGTGACTATGCAGGCGGCGGCTGCTGTCAGTCCGGCCAGACGGTCAGTCCGGCCACCGTCCGCTTCGAGGCCCGCGCGGCCGTGTGTGTCGGCGTATCCCTGCTTGAGCAGGGAGGTGACCTCGAACAGTGCCTGCCCCAAGCGGTCTTGGGGCACCAGAGGTGAAGTGTCGAACGCGGAGCCGTCGAGAGGCCACGGTCCGCTGTCGCAGGTGATCAGGCTGACGGCCGCCTCGCGGGACGCGGCCCCGGTGGCCACCTCGCCCGGTCGGAGAACGACGACGTGACCGCTGCGTCGGTCAGTGCGATGCCCCCTGCGATGGTCGCCGACAGGCGGATGTGACCCATCGGTTACGTGCCTGTCCGGACGCGCTCCGGGTCGTGTATCTGCTCGCCGGAACCCGACGGCCGGGAGACAGGTGTGAGTTGATAGCGCTGGCACAACCGGGACATGTCACTCGGGTGGCAGGGGACATGTGAACTCGCAAAGACGTTCATCACCGTCTTGACGGGTGACGGCGGCGGCTGCCATGATTGCGTCACCGCCCCAACCAGTGACGCGAAGAGTGTCCTGGTCGGCAGATGTCCGAAGACCTTTCGATCCAGCTGGGGAGCTCCAGTCATGGCAGTCAGCTACACCGCCGTTGTCGACGTCGACGGAGAAGGCCGCAACGGCGGCCATGTCCGCTCCTCCGACGGTCTGCTGGAGACCAGCCTCGCCCTCCCCAAGGAGCTGGGCGGCGCCGGCACCGCGACGAACCCCGAGCAGCTCCTGGCCGCAGGCTGGGCCGCCTGTTTCCTCGGCGCTCTGCGCCGCGCCGCCACCATCCGCAAGATCCGCCTCACCAGCACCACTATCACTGCCGAGATAACCCTCATACACGGCGAAGACGGCGAGTTCTCCCTTTCCGCGGTCCTCAGCCCCGTGCTCGGCGGTGTCGACCAGGCAACCGCCGAGGAGCTCGCGCAGGCCGCCCACCAGCTCTGCCCGTACTCCAAGGCCACGCGCGACAACATCCCGGTCACCATCAACGCCGGTGCCGCCGCCTGATCCGCCCCCTGAACCCCGGGTCCCGTGCTCCCCCTGCACGGGGGCCCGCCACCCCTCCGTCGTACCCACGCCGCCGATCGAAGAACGAGGACGGACATGGCTGCCATGACGCACACATATGTACGGATCGCCCCGCAATCTCGCTCGGATCGCGACCGCGTCTCCGGCGAGCGGCCTTCCCGGGATACGCCAAGACCCGAGGGCAATGATTGGCCGACGGACACGCAGGTGTGGAACTGGTCGGGGAGTGCGGCGCTTGCGGGATACGGCCCGTCGGCCTCCAGCTTCCTCTGACCGGCGGAAGACACTGAGCAACATTCACACGTATCCCGAAACCTTCAGGTCATCTGTCTCCTGTAACGAAGGGAGTCAGATGACAGAGGCAACACATGTCGATCGCGGCCGACACTGAGAGCGCAGTGCAGTGCCGGTCCAGGTATGCCGAACCATCGAAAGCGAGATCACCACCATGGACATGAAACTCGAAGTCGTCATCCTGCCCGTCTCCGACGTGGACCGGGCCAAGGGCTTCTACGTGGAGCAGCTCGGCTGGCGCCTCGACGCCGACTTCCCGATCAACGACGGCTATCGGATCGTGCAGGTGACCCCGCCCGGCTCCGAATCCTCGATCATCTTCGGTCAGGGCCTCACTCGGCAGGAGGCGGGCACTCTCCACGGCCTCCAGCTGACTGTCACCGACATCGTCAAGGCCCAGGAGGAGTTGACCTCCCGTGGTGTGGAGGTCTCCGGCCCCTTCCGCGACGAGACCGGTGCCTTCCGCCACGCCGGTGACTCCCACCGGGTTCCCGGCCTGCACCCCGAGCGGGCCAGCTACGGCACGTTCGCCGCCTTCAAGGACCTCGACGGCAACGAGTGGTTCCTCCAGGAGATCACCGAGCGCGCCCCCGGCCGCTGACACCGACAGCCAGCCACGACGACGGCACACAACACATCCGACACATATCCATCCGACACCCATCCGACCGGCTCGGGCCACCGGAGGACACATGACGACCGAGAACATCCGCACATACGACGTCATAGTGATCGGTGCAGGCCCGGTCGGCGAGAACGTCGCGGACCGCACCATCGCCGCGGGTCTGAGCACCGTCATCGTGGAGAGCGAACTGGCCGGCGGTGAGTGCTCGTACTGGGCCTGCGAACCCAGCAAGGCCCTGCTGCGCCCAGTCCTGCTGCGCGCCGACGCCGTGCACGTCCCGGGTCTCGACCCCGCCGTCAAGGGCCCGTTGGACGCCGAGGCCGTTCTGGCGCACCGCAACCGCATGTCGGCCGACTGGAAGGACGACGGCCAGGTCGAGTGGATCAAGTCGGCAGGTATCGACCTGCTGCGCGGTCACGGACGGTTGGCGGGGGAGCGAGAGGTGTCCGTGGAGACTCCCGAGGGCGACATCGTCCGCCTACGCGCCCGGCATGCCGTCGCCGTGTGCACCGGCAGCCGCGCGGCTCTGCCCCCGCTGCCCGGGATCGAGCACCTGCGGCCCTGGACCAGCCGGGAGGCCACCAGCGCCCAGCGGCCGCCTCGGCGCCTTGTGATCGTCGGCGCCGGTGTGGTGGGCGTCGAGATGGCCACCGCCTGGCAGGCCCTCGGCAGCCGCGTGACCCTGCTCGCCCGGGGCGATGGGCTGCTGCCGAGGATGGAGCCCTTCGCGGGCGAGCTGGTCACCGAGCGGCTGCGGGAAGCCGGTGCGGACGTTCGTTTCAACGTCTCCGTCGTCGGCGCGGAGCGGGTGGGCGGCGGCGAGGTCCGTGTCACGCTGTCGGACGCGGGTGAGGTCACTGCCGACGAGATCCTCTTCGCCATCGGCCGTGCCCCGCGCTCGGAGGACATCGGCCTCGGCGCCGTCGGACTGGAGCCGGGTGGCTGGCTAGCAACCGACGACAGCCTGACCGTCGCTGCTGTCCCCGGGCACTGGCTGTATGCCGTGGGCGACGTCAATCGCCGGGCTCTGTTCACCCACCAGGGCAAGTACCAGGCGCGCGTCGCCGGGTCCGTGATCGCCGCCCGAGCCCGGGGGGAGCAGCTGGATACCGGCCGTTGGGCGCGGCACAGCAGTACGGCCGACGTCGAGGCGGTTCCCGGCGTCGTCTTCACCGACCCCGAGGTCGCGTCCGTTGGTTTGACCGTCCGTGAGGCCGAGCGCGCCGGGCGGGACGTCGAGGTCGTCGACTACGAGATCGGACATCTCGCGGGCGCCGTCCAGTACCGCCCCGACTACCGGGGCAGGGCGCGCATCCTCGTCGACCGGGGCCGTCAGGTCGTCGTCGGGGCCACGTTTGTCGGGCCGGGCGTCGGCGAGCTGCTGTACTCGGCCACCGTCGCCATCACGGGGGAGGTGCCGGTCGAGCGTCTCTGGCACGCCGTACCTGCCTTCCCGACCATCAGTGAGGTGTGGTTGCGCCTGCTGGAGATGAGGAGAGACTCATGACCACCGCACGCGACCTCGCGCTCATCGCCCTGGGTATGTCGTCCGATCGGCCGGTGGCGCAAGGAGACCTGTCCCTCGCGCTCGCGGGGGCCGAGACGATCGATCTCCTGGAGAGCGGGGCGCTGAGTCTGGACGGCGATCGTGTGATGCCCGGTTCTCGGTTGACGACGGGTGACCGTCTGCTGGACCAGGCCGGCGCCACGCTCACGCGGCGCGAGCCGTACGAGAAGGTCGACGACTGGCTGTGGCGCCGCGGTGGCGGGCTGGCCGCAGCCTACGTCGACGAACTGGAGCGGGCCGGGCTCGTCGCCCACCCACGGGGCCACTTCGGGCTGTGGTCCGCGCGCAGTGTCCTGGCCGACTCGCGAGCCCGCCGTAGTGCGGAGGAACGCAGCGCGTCCGGCGAACCCGTCCTTGCCGCTCTGCTCGCGGCCGCAGGGATCGGGGAGGACCCGGCCGAGGTCTACGAGAGCCTTTCCGGGGACGCGGTCACGACGGTTCTGGCCGCCGTCGGCGACGCGGTGACGCAGTTGGAGGCCGTACTGCTGCGGTGGGACGTCGAGAACGCCGCGTTCGACAACATATGGCGGGGGTAGGTCCGTTCAGCGTCGGGTGAACCTCTCCCAGGACACCGTCCGGCGGCCCGACGGTCGCGTCGTGAGAAGGCGCCTCAGCCGTCCCGCGTGGCGGGCTGTGTCGCGCGGGGTGTGTGGCGGTGCCCGCCTGGGGACCACCGCGCCGCGGGACGAGCGGAGGTGTCTGTCGGAGGTGTCCGACTAGCCCTGCTTCACCAGGGTGTACATGACGGAGCGCTGCCGCTTGTGGCGTCGGATACGTCCCTTGGCGACCAGGGCTTCGAGGGTGTTCCGAACCACCTGGGGTGTGGGGTTGCGGTCCGGGTGTTTCTCGAGAAGCTCGTCCCGCAGCTCCTTCGCCAGACGCGGTTCCTCGTAGCTGAGCAGGTCTGCCAGCAGGTCGCCGAGCAGAGGCTGCCGCGACTTCCCCTCCGGGTGGGCCTTCGTCGTCCTGGAGGCCGGAGTGGATTTGGTCGACGCGGAGCGTCGTGCAGCGGCTCGGGCCGGAGCTCGCTTCGTCTTCGCGGCGACGGGCTCGTCCTGCGACTGTTCGGGCAGGCGGGACGCGTCCGCGAAACCCTCGTACCGCTCGGCGAGGTTGAGGATGTCCGCCAGGAGGCCTTCCTCCTGTTTCAACACCGTGATCCTCTCCGCCAGCTCCTGCTGTTTCCGGCGGTTCTCCTCCAGATCCGATGCGGTTTGTGCTACGTACCGCGATCGGAGCGTGGAGGCTGATTGGCTGGTCACACCGTTCACTCCCTCGATATGAATGACGTTGCGCATGGTACCCACGCCGAGGGGTCCGTGCGGAAAAGTGTCAGCGCCAGATGGTTCGTCCGGCATGCCCACTGTTCACGATAGGCGCTGATGTGCCTGCGCATGTCGGAAGTGTGGACCTTTTTGACCTCCTGAGGAGGCGACAACATCACTCGTACGAGGTTCCCTCTGGACATACTGCCCGGTAAGTGTGTCGTAGAACCACCGCGCTGACTACCCTGGGTACGCGTTGTATGTGTCGGGCGGTGTTGCACTCCTCCAGGGACGAGTGCGGGACGGACACCTGGTCGAGGAAGTCGAGGTGGCCGCCCTCAGGCAGATGCGTCGGCGTGGTTGTTTCTGGTCCTCGCGGCGCCGGTCCCTTGAGGCGGTGCCGGTCGCGCGGTGAGGGGAGTCCTTCCTGCTTGCCGTCGCGCTGGAGATCGCCCGGAGTGGCTCCGCGCGGGCACCCTGGGGGAGGGTGCCCGGGGGATCCGCGAGGTGGTCGTGACACTGCACGAGTCGCACATCGCGCGGGGCGGCTACGAGCGGAGCGTGTGACCCGCGCACCATGTATCTCGGCGCGGGCTCCGTGCCGGGTGGTTCAAATCGGAGATCAGCGAAGTGAACGGCCCGGAAAGCCCCTGGTGCGATGGCGTGTTCCGGCGTCGGACGACCACCTCGTGAGCACGTGTGTTCGCTGATTGAAGGTCGCGATGCCACGGCGGCACAAGTGCAGCATGATTCCGACACCTTCGTTGCCCAAAGTGTGAACGCGGGGGGATACCTACAGCCCGGTCCCCGGTCGCCGCACGACACAGAACCAGGATGGTTCAGAACGCCCTGGCTACGCTCCTCACGGCAATGTCCCGGTCCGATCTGCCCGGCACCAACATGAGGGAACACGGGAGCGGCCTTGTCTCGTATGCCGGGAAGATGCTGGGCGACCACGGACTCAAGAGCCGTCACCGCAACGCCCAGCGCAAGCTGCGGAGCGCCGTGCGGCCCGAGGCCGCCTGAAGCGGCTTGGGTGACGTCGACTGCGGCTGGGTGAGCGCTACCTGGGAGAGATGCCGACTCGAAGACTCTCCGCTTCGAGCCGGCCGATGCAGGCGATGGACGTCGGATGGTTGCTGCCGCCTCCGCCCCCATCCCACCCTTGGCCGAGCAAGTGGCAGCGGCAGACGCGACGTTCGCGATGCCCGACTGTCCCACCCCGGTAAGGCCCGCCGGCGACAGCGGCACAGGCAGCAGCACGCACTCGACTCGCCGTTCCGTCAGGGCATGTTCAAGCGCCGGTGGTAGGACGGGAGAGGACCGGCGTTCGCCAGGACGGCGGCGCAGGCGGTGTTGGTGGCGCAGGCCGGGCCGGGGTCGCGGGGAGGCAGCAGGGTGTTGTCGGTGAATGCGAGGCGGTGGGGGTCTCCGCAGCCCTCCTCCGGGTTCTGCTTGTCGGCCGGGGGCCAGGCTCCGGGGAACTCCCGTCGTTCGAGCCAGGCGGGCATGGCGTCGTCCCAGAAGTTGCCTCGGTAACGCACGTTCTGAACAGGGCGGTTGCCCCATTCCTCGCTGCAACCGCCGATGGAGGCAACGTAGTTGTAGACCGTGTTGCGGTCCACGGTGACCCAGTTTGTGCTGTCGTCGGTGTAGATCCCGACGTTCCAGTCGCCGTACTTGCTGTCGGTGACCGCGTTGCCGCTGATGACGGCCCCGTCGGCGAAGGAGCTGCCCTGTTCGCCACGCAGGTAGATGCCCCCTCCGTCCTGGAGGAGCCTGTTCGTCGCGAAGACGCGATTGTCGAGGATGCGGTTGCGGCGCATGATGCCCCGCAGGTCGTCACCGGGCCCGGAGAGGATGCCTGTGTAGGGCACGTTGTCGACCTGGTTGTGGGCGATGGTGGTCTCCTGGGTCGCGGTGTCCCAGATGCCGGAGGCCGCGTGGTACTCCGCGCCGATGTGGTGGATCCAGTTGTTGGTGATCCGGTTGCCGCGGTTGGTCCCCTTCTGGTCGGGCGGGACCACACCCATCAGGATGCCGCCGTCGGAGACGTCACTGATGACGTTGCCGTCGACGACGTTGTACGAGCTGTTGTCGGACAACTCCAGTGCCTGGCCGCCCAGGTGGGTGAAACGGTTTCCCTCAAAGGTGATCCGCTCGGCGGTGTGGAAGGCGATCGTGCCTGGCACGGTGAGCAACCTCGCGTCTTTGCCCTTCCCCGGCCGCAGGTACATGCTCCATGCGGAGGGAAACCCGGCGGGTTCGCTGGGCGCCAGCCAGGTGGCGTACGCGAACGTCAGGCCGCGGAAGCCGATGTCGTGGAGGGGGCGGCCGGGCCGGCCGGTGCCGGTGACCAGGGTCTCCAGGACCGGGGCGACTGCCCTGACCTGGCGCATGTCCTCCCCGGGCCGCGGGAAGTAGAGCAACTCGTGGTGTCCGGGCCGGGAGCGGTCGAGATACCAGCTGCCGGGCTTGCGCGTGAAGCCGGGGGAGTTCTCCACACTGTTAGGCGCTTCGAGCAACTCCGTGCCCCCGTACAGCTCTTGGGCCAGATCCCAGCACGGCTGGTCCATGGTGATGGTGGTCCGGTGGGCGCTTCCGGAGACCCCTGCGACTCCGCAGCGGCCCTCGACATAGCCGGATCGGTACACGTACTCGATGTCGCCGGGGTTCCGCCAGGTTCGCGGGACGGTACTGGTGGTGACGTAACCGGTCCTGGTTGCCTTCAGCGTGCCCGGGAAGCCCGCACCGTCGCGAGTGAGCCGCGTGGCGCGCCGGCCCTCGACGTAGAGCTGGCGGGTCTCGAGCCCGCCCACGTCCGCGCGCCAGGATCCCCTTAGTTGCTGGTCCGGCCGCCACGCGGAGATCTGACGGCCGCCACTGATCGTCACCCGCTCCTGCCGCGGCGTCCCGTGGCCGTAGGCCTGGTAGATCACCCGGTGGCCGCCCCGGCCGGAGTCCCCCGCGGCCTCCGACAGACGCAACGGCGCCTTGAGTTGGTACGTCCCCCCGCGCAGGTTCACCACCAGGTCCGACGTCATCCGCGGCGTTTGGGCGCGTACGGCCTGTTGCGCGCGTGCCGGTGTGGCGAAGGGTCGGTCGAGGGTGCCGGGCCAGAAGTCCTTGCCCCAGGGAGCAACGTACAGCTGCGTGGGAGTCGCCGTTGGGCCCGGTAAGGCCGACGTCGGGGACGGTACGGCCGCCACCGCGAGCCCGATCGCCACCGCCGCCTGCGTCACGGCGCCGGCCCTTGTCCGTGTACGGAAGATCGCCATGCTGCCTCCTCGATGGACGGAGTTCCACCCTGGGGCAGCACGCGATGGAGCGCAGTCGTCCTGAGGTAGCGGAATCGTCGACCAAAGTCGCAATCGCCGGCCGCATCCCGCAGGACGCCGTGACGCACCAAACTCACGACCACGGCCTTCGCGCTGATCCTGTGCCGGGGTACAGGATCAGACGAAGGCCGCCTTTTCACGTCCGTTGGTCTGCGAAAAAGCCGACCAACTTGGAGTCGCGTTCGACACCCGCCGACGGCTGAACCCCGTGTTCCGCCGGGACCGCGCGCCGCCCAGGCGAGTGGGTCAGTGTGCGGTCATGGCCGGCGTGGTCTTCTTGCGTGCGCGGTAGGCGGCGGCCTTGATCTTGTTGCCGCAGGACTCCATGCCGCACCACTGGCGCCGCATGCCCCGGGAGCGGTCGATGTAGACGCGCGTGCACTCGGGGTTGCCGCATTCCTTGATCAGGGGGACGTCCGGGCCGCTGAGCAGTTCAACGGCCTGCCGGGCGACGGTCGCCAGCGCCTGCTCGGGCGTCGCCTCGGTGTGCCGGCCCGTGAGTGTGAGCTGGGGCGTCACGGGGGTCTTGCGCGCGGCGGCGTTGACCACGGCGAGCGCCTCCCGGTCGAACTCCTCGCCTAGCCGGCGGTCGGTGACGAGGCGGTAGAGGGCCTCGCGTACGGCCGTCGCCTGCCGGACGTCGCTTTCCTCGCCGGGAGTGATCGTGTCCACCAGCCCGGACTCCACGTACCAGGCGTTCAGCCGCTCCGGCGTCACGAACATCTCGAACCGGGTGGAGCGCCGAGCTCGGAGCGTGGCGGCGAAGTCGAGGGCCGGGTGTCCGCATACGAATACATGGTCAAGATTCACATCACCATCTTGACAGGTGACTCCTGTCGGACGCAAGCAGTGTCACCCCTCCAAGCGGTGCTCGCGGCCCTGCCAGCGTCGGCGCAACCAGCGGTCGTGGCTCGCCACCACGATCGCGCCGGGGCCGGGGCCCAGTGCGGCCTCCAGTTCGTCGCACAGCACAGGGGAGAGGTGGTTGGTCGGCTCGTCGAGCAGCAACAGCTGGGGTGGGTGGGCCACCAGCAGGGCCAGTGCCAGGCGCCGGCGCTGGCCGACAGACACCTGCCCGACCGGTTTGTCCAGGTCCGCCCGGTGCATCAGACCGAGCGAGCCCAGCGGCACTTTCGCGGCCCGTGCCGTACCCAGCGACAGGTCGTAGGTGTCCCGGACCGTGCGGTCGGGCCGAGCGAACACGGTGTCCTGGGTGAGCAGCCCGACCGTCACCCGGTGGCGTCGGTGCACCTCCCCCTCGGCCGGGAGGCGTCCGGCGAGTACGGCGAGCAGTGTCGACTTGCCCGTCCCGTTGCCGCCCGTGATCAGGAGGCGGTCCGTCGCCGAAACCTCCAAGCCGACCGGTGCGAGCCGGTCGGGCACCCGCACCTCGTGCAGGGACACCAGGGGCAGCGGGCCCTCCTCGGCGCGCGCGGCCAGTTCTCCGGCCGCGAACCGCAGCGCGCGCGGCGGTTCGCCGACCTGCGTGCGCTCCAGATCCTCCAGTCGCCGGGTGGCATTGCGAACCCGACGGGAGATCTGGTTCTGCACCCGGCCCGCCCGATGGCCGTAACCCATCTTCTCGTTGTCGGTGCGGCCGCGGTCCGGCGCGACCCGATGAGCGGTCACGCCCGCCGTCTGCCGCAGCTCCGCAAGTTCCTCCTGTTCCTCGGCGTACCGCCGCTCCCACCGCTCCCGTTCGGCGCGCTTTTCGGCGAGGTAGGCGCTGTAGTTGCCGCCGTGGCGGACGGGGCCGTCGACCGCCGCGTCGAGGTCCACGATGTCCGTGCAGACGGCGTCGAGGAACGCCCGGTCATGGCCGGCGACGACCACGGTTCCGGGCAGGCCGCGGATCTGCTCCTCCAGGAAGACGGCGGCGCTGTCGTCGAGGTGGTTCGTCGGCTCGTCCAGTAGCAGCGCCGACGGCCGCCGTACGAGCAGGGCGGCCAGGGCGAGACGACCGCGCTGCCCGCCGGAGAGCGAGTCGAGCGTGCGGTCGTGCCCGAAAGCGCCGAGGCCCAGGCCGTCCAGGACCAGGGCCGCACGGCGGTCGGCGTCCCAGGATTCCCGGTCCTGGGCCTGCTCCAGGCACCTGCCGTAGGAGTCGAGGAGTTCCTGGTGGCCGGGGGCGTCCTCGGGGACCCGGGCGAGTTCCTCGCCGAGCCGGTCCAGCTCGGCGAGGTCCTCGCGGGCCTCGCGCAGTGCCTCGTCCAGCACTACGGCGATGGTGGCGTCAGCGTCGTACGGCATCTCCTGGTGGAGGAAGCCCAGGTCGGCGGGGCGGGTGACGCTTCCCGCGTCGGGCCGGTCAACGCCGGCGAGCACACGCAGCAGGGTGGACTTGCCGACGCCGTTCTCCCCGATCAGGCCGATGCGGTGGCCGGGGGAGGCGGTCAGGGAGATGCCGTCGAGGACGCGTCGTCCGCCGAGGTGGCGGACGAGGTCGTGGGCGAGCAGGGCTGGCTGGGGCATGGGGAACCTTCCGACGTGTAGGTGTTCGGCCCGCGGGGCGTGTCGCCTCGGACGCGGGCTGCTTCACACGTCGGCGGGTCACACCGCGGGGGCTCCCGTTTCCTTGAGTGTGCCGTCGGCCAGTCGCAGCCAGCGGTTCACACCGATCTCGGCGAGGAACCGCTCGTCGTGGCTGACCACCATGAACGCGCCCTGATAGGAGTTGAGCGCGCTCTCCAGCTGGCCTGCACTGACCAGATCGAGGTTGTTGGTCGGCTCGTCGAGCAGGAGCAGCTGCGGGGCCGGTTCGGCGCACAACACGCAGGCCAGGGTGGCGCGCAGTCGTTCTCCGCCGGAGAGCACTCCGACCGGCAGGTGCGCCCGCGCGCCCCGGAAGAGGAAGTGGGCGAGCAGGTTCATGCGCTCCGCCTCGGGCCGGTCGGGTGCGAACGCGGCGAAGTTCTCCGCCACCGTGCGGTCCAGGTCCAGTAGGTCCAGGCGCTGCGAGAGGTAGGCGATGCGGCCGTCGTTACGCTTGATCTCCCCTCCGTCCGGGGCGAGTTCGCCTGTGACAAGTCGCATCAGGGTGGTCTTTCCGGCGCCGTTGGGCCCGGTCAGCGCGATGCGTTCGGGGCCGCGGACGGTCAGGTCGACACCGCCCGTGGCGAACACGTCCTGGTCCCCGAGGCGGACCCGCAGTCCCTCGCCGAGGAACAGGTTGCGTCCGGCGGGCACCTGGGTGCCGGGCAGGTCCAGGGTGATGCGCTGCTCGTCGCGCAGCGCGCGGCCGGCCTCGTCGAGGCGGGCCTTGGCTTCGCCGATCCGTGAGGCGTGCATCTGGCCGGCCCGGCCTGCGGACTCCTGCGCGCCTCGCTTCATGTTGCCGGCGAAGATCTTGGGCAGGCCGGCGTTCTTGAGGTTGCGGGCGGCGTTGCTCGCGCGGCGCTCAGCGCGTTCGCGGGCCTGCTGCATCTCCCGCTTCTCGCGCTTCAGTTCCTGCTCGGCGTTGCGGACGTTCTTCTCGGCCGTCTCCTGCTCGGCGCGCACGGCCTCCTCGTACGCGGTGAAGTTGCCGCCGTAGAGGCGCAGTTCGTCGCTGCTCAGCTCGGCGATGCGTTCCATGCGGTCGAGCAGGGCGCGGTCGTGGCTGACCAGGAGCAGGGTGCCGGTGAAGTCCCCCAGCACGTCGTACAGCTTGTGCCGGGCCTGGAGGTCGAGGTTGTTGGTGGGCTCGTCGAGCAGCAGCACGTCAGGGCGCCGGAGGAGCTGGGCGGCCAGGCCGAGCGAGACGGCCTGGCCGCCGCTGAGCGTGCTCAGGCTGCGGTCCAGGGCGAGGTCGGCGAGGCCCAGCCGGTCGAGCTGGGCGCGGGTGCGTTCCTCGATGTCCCAGTCGTCGCCGATGGTGGTGAAGTGTTCCTCGTCGACGTCGCCGGACTCGACGGCGTCCAGAGCGCGGATCACGGCGGCGATGCCGAGCACCTCGGCGACCGTGAGGTTCCCGGCCAGGGGCAGGCTCTGCGGGAGGTGGCCCAGGGTGCCGTCGACGGTCAACGTGCCGGTGACGGGCTTGAGTTCGCCGGCGATCAGTTTGAGCAGGGTGCTCTTGCCGGAGCCGTTGGGGGCGACCAGGCCGGTGCGGCCGGCGGTCACGGTGAAGGACAGGTCCTGAAGGACCGGGGTGTCGTCGGACCAGGCGAAGGAGAGGTTCGAGCAGACGACGGACGCGTCGGACATGGGGATGACCTCGGGCGGTTTGAGGGCAGGAATCAGAGCTCTGCCCTGGGCAGACATGGAAAAGGGGGTACGACGAGACGTGCCACGTCGGCGGCGCTGCTGAGCGCCGGCCGGTGGCCGTCAGATCCGGATCTCATCCGGAGATGTCGTCTTCACCCACCACGTCTGTGCCTCCTCGATACACGTTCAACGTCTCGCACAGCCTAACAGCCGTCGTCCTGCTGGGCCGGATGTCTGGGCCGCACCCTGCCACATACGTGTGCGCCAGTGGCTCCCTGTTGACAACCCGGAGAACGCCATGTCAGCATCGTCACCTGTTAAATCGGTGACGGCGTCGGGATGGCTCGGCAGAGTTCACACATGTCGGAAGGGGCGCACACCATGGCGGAAAGACCGAGGATCGGGGGCGCACCCGTGGGCCGGCGGACGATGCTGGGCATGCTCGGCGCGGGCGCGGCAGGACTCGCCACCGCGCCCTACCTCCAGCGTGGCTGGGAGGGGTTTCTCGGCGCGGCCTCGCAGATCGATGCCACGGGGCTGACCGGTCTGCTGCCCAATCCGGGCGGCTTCCGGTACTACAGCGTCGTCGGCTCGGTGCCGCACAAGAACGAGAAGGACTACGAACTCACGGTCGGCGGACTGGTGGAGCGGCCGAAGACCTACACGCTCGACGCGTTGCGCGCTATGCCGCAGACCCGGGTCGTCCACGACGTCCTGTGTACCGACGGATGGCGCGTGGAGAAGACGCCGTTCGAGGGTGTGAAGCTGGCGGACATCCTCGACGACGCAGGGGTGCGCTCTCCGGGTGCGGCGATCCGGTTCACCTGCTTCGACGGCGCCTACAGCGAAAGCCTCACTCTGGAGCAGGCGCGGCGTTCGGACGTCCTGGTCGCGCTGAACATGCAGGACAAACCCATCACGCACGAGCACGGCGGACCGGTCCCCCTCTACGTGGCCCCCATGTACTTCTACAAGTCGGCCAAGTGGCTCTCCGGTATCTCGGTCACCGACAAGGTCGTTCCCGGCTACTGGGAGGAGCGCGGCTATGCGGTCGACGGCTGGCTCGACGACGCCGACCGGCACGCGGCCTGAACGAGGCGGCAGGGTCCGCCGGTTCAGCACCGCCGAGCGCCTGATCCACCGGGCCACGGGCCATCTGCTGCTGCTGTGCCTGGTCTCTGCCGCCTGCCTCTACCTCGCGCCGGTGGCCCAGCTCGTCGGACGACGGCATCTGATGGTCACGGTCCATGAGTGGTCCGGCATCGCGCTTCCGCTGCCCACCCTGCTGGGGCTCCTCTCTCCCGCCTTCCGCGCGGACCTGCGCAGGCTCAACCGCTCCGCGGTGTACGACCGTCAGTGGCTGCGTGCCGTCCGCAGGCGCCGGAAGTCTCCCGAGGCCCGCCCGGCCGGCAAGTTCAACGCGGGCCAGAAGCTCTACGCAGGCTGGATCGCCGGCGCCGTGCCGGTGATGATGTTCACCGGCCTGTTGATGTGGTTCATGGGGCTGCTGCCCTTCATCTCCCGTACCAGCGCGATCTTCGTCCACGACATCCTGGCCTGGGCGATCACGTTTGTCCTGCTCGGCCACATGCGCAAGGCGTTCGAGGACCCCGAGGCGAGGCTGGGGATGCGTACCGGATACGTCAGCCGGTCCTGGGCTCAGCGGCATCACTCGCGGTGGCTGCGGGAGGAGCAGGTCAGCGACCTGTCCGAGCGGCGGACCGTCGAATGACCTAACACCCCTGTCTGCCCGGCCCGGTCGGTGTTCCTGGGTGTGAACCGTCAAGTGACTGTTGTCGGGATGTGTGATGCATAGCCAGAGTGGGACCGGGCGAGAGTGACCGGCCCGCTCGTTCACCGGAGTTCGACCCACCTCTTCCGTCACCTGTTTAGCCGGTGATAGCGTTCGGGTCGGGCCTCCGCCACATGTGACGTACATATGTGTTGCCGTGGGCCAGGCCCACACCTTCTTCTTCGATGGGAAACCAATGAGACGACTTCTGACTGTCCTTGCGGCCGGTGTGCCGCTGGCCGCGGCGGTGTATCTGCCGACCGCCTCGGCGGAGTCCCAGGACGGATCCGCCTCCACGCCGTTCGTCTGCTCGGCGCCGTCCGTGAAAGCGCCGGCCGGGACCAGGGTGGAGGCCGTGACCGCGGTCAGCCAGACGGGCGGCACCATCACCGGTACCGGCGCCCTGGGCGGTACCGTCTCGGGCGTCCCCGCGTACTGCGAGGTGACGGTCACCCTCACTCACCCGGGCGCCGGCGACCACGCCAAGGTGCGGACCTGGCTGCCCGTCAGCGGTTGGAACGGCCGTTTCCAGGGGCTCGGCGGCGCCGCCTACCTGGCAGGCGACAACGGCGTCGCTCTGGGCACCGCCGTCAAGAACGGCTACGCCGCCGTCAGCACCGACGCCGGTGTCGGCGACGCCCTGGACACCAGCTGGGCGCTGAACAGCGAAGGCCGGGTCAACACGGCACTGCTGAAGAACTTCGCCTCCCGTTCCCAGCACGAGGGGGCGGTCGTCGGCAAGGAGGTCGTCGACGGGGTCTACGGCAAGGCTCCCGCCTACTCCTACTTCACCGGCTGCTCCACCGGCGGACGCCAGGGCTATATGGAGGCCCAGCGCTACCCCGACGACTACGACGGCATCCTCGCCGATGCTCCCGCCGTCAACTGGGATGAGTTCGAGGTCGCCACCCTGTGGCCGCAGGTGGTCATGAACAACGAGAAGACCTACCCGTCCACGTGTGAGTTCGACGCCTTCACCAACGCCGCGGTCAAGGCCTGCGACTCCCTGGACGGCGTCAAGGACGGCCTGGTCGACGACCCGTCCCGCTGCGACTTCGAGCCGCGCCGGCTGATCGGCACCAAGGTCGTGTGCGAGGGCAAGGAGCTGACCATCACGGCGGCCGACGCTACCGTCGTGGGCAAGATCTGGGACGGTCCGCGCACCGCCTCCGGCAAGAAGCTGTGGTCCGGCGTCCCCATCGGGGCCGACCTGACGGCTCTGGCCGGCCTCGCTCCGCCCGCGTCCGACGGTAGCGTCACGGGAGCGCCGTTCCCGGTGCCCGCCGCCTGGGTCAAGCTCTGGGTGGCGAAGGACCCGGCCCTCGACATCTCGAAGATCACCTACGACCGGTTCGCGCAGTTGTTCAAGCAGTCCCAGGCCGAGTACGACAAGGTCATCGGCACGGACGACCCGGACCTGTCCGGATTCCGCAAGTCCGGCGGCAAGCTGCTGAGCTGGCACGGCCAGGCCGACCAGTACATCCCCACCCAGGGCACCGTGAAGTACCGCGAGCGGGTCGAGCGCGAGATGGGCGGAGCCAAGCGGGTCGACGACTTCTACCGTCTCTTCCTCGCCCCGGGCACCAACCACTGCGGTCTCAACGGCGCTGACGGCTCGGCCGACGGTCTCGCCGCGCTGACCGCCTGGGTCGAGCACGGCAAGGCGCCCAGGACGCTGCCCGCCACCCTGATCAACGCATCCCAGCAGAAGGTCACACGTGACCTGTGCAGCTACCCGCAGGTGTCCCGCTACAACGGCCACGGCGACCCGGCCCTCGCCTCCAGCTTCCGCTGCGTCTCCCCGTCCCGGCGCTGACCGGGGCCGAGGACGACTCCCTGACCTGAGAAGGGCCGAACCCACATGAGCACGCAGACATCGACGCCGGTGCATCCGGCAGCCGCCACGGACGAACGCTCCTCTCTGCCGAGGCTGCACCTGGGCCGCGGTGTCCTGCTGCGCACGCGGACCGTCTGACGCCGTATCCCTTCTGTTCCGTCCCGGCCCGCGCTCTCACGGCGCGGGTCGGGACGTCTGCCGTGCGGGCTCGTCCTGCTCGGTGCGCCATTGCGCAGTGTCGTCAGCCGACGCGGTAGCGCACCGGTAGAGACAGCACGCCGCGAATGATGCCGGAGCTGATCCACTCCAAGGAGTCCGCCGGGGCGGCGAGTTCCAGGTCGGGGACGCGGGAGAGCAGGGTGCGCAGAGCGATGGTCGTCTCCAGGCGGGCGAGCGGGGCGCCCAGGCAGTAGTGGATGCCGTGCCCGAAGGCCAGATGACGGGCGCCCGGCCGGGTCACATCGAGAGCGGTCGCGTCGTCGTCCTCGGCCTGCGGGGCGTCGCGCCCTGCCGCACCGAGAGCTACGACGACCATGCTGCCCCGCGGGATCGGCACGCCGCCCAGTTCGATGTCCTGCGCCGCGTAGCGACTGGTGGAGCGCTCGACGGAGGTGTCGTAGCGCAGGAACTCCTCCACCGCGCCCGGCATCAGCTCGGGCCGTGCGCGCAACAGCCGTAGCTGATCGGGGTGTTGCAGCAGGGCCAGCACGGCGTTGCCCAACAGGTTCACGGTGCTCTCGTGACCGGCGACGACCAGCATCATGGCAGTGCCCACGAGCTCCTCCTCGGTCAGTCGGCCGTCCTCCTCGTCGTGCACGGCGACCAGGGCGGACAGCAGGTCGTCGTGGGGGCGGCGGCGTTTGTCCTCGATGAGGTCGGCCAGCAGCGTGTGCAGACCGGCCAGCGCCGGGCGGTGTTCGGGCGAGGCCACCCGCAGGGCCTGTCCCGACCAGCGGCGGAAGTCGAGGTGGTGCTCCTCGGGGATGCCGAGGAGTTCGGCGATGACGGTGCCCGGCAGCGGGGCGTTGAACGCCTCGACGAGGTCGGCCTCGCCCGCCAGGGGCAGTGCGTCGATCAGGTCATGGGCGATCTGCTCGATGCGCGGCGCCAGTTCGGCCGTACGACGTGGGGTGAAGGCGGCCGCGGCCAGCCGGCGCAGCCGGGTGTGCTCGGGCGGGTCGGCCTCCATCATCTGCGCACCGAGCCCGACCGAGGGCTTGTTGAGGACGTAGCCGGCGGCGGCCAGGGCCTCGGCGGCGGGCGTGGCGTCCTTGAGCAGGGCGGGGTGAGTCAGCGCCTCCCGGGCCAGCTCGTGGCCCACGATCACCCATCCCTTCAGGCCCAGGTGGAACTCGGCCGGATGGATGGGCCCGAACTCCCGAAGCAGGGCGTACCGCGCGGGGGCGTCCGCTTTGAAGGCGGGGTCGATGACCACCCTGCCGTCCTGATAGGGGCACTTCTGATGCGGGCTCATGGTGCGTCTCTTCCCTTCTGGCGGTCCTGATACGTCCGGGGCGGGACGGTGCGGGCAGGTCGTCCTTGTCCGCAGGTCGCCGCGCTGCATGAGAACGAGCCGGTCTCCGCGCAGGTTCAGGCGACGGGTGCGGAGCCGGACACGTCTGAGGGGCATGCGCGGTGCGCATGCCCCTCAGACGTCGAAAGGACTCAGTTGTCACTGTTGAAGATGGTCAGCACGCGCAGCACTTCGAGATAGATCCACACCAGCGTCGTGGTGAGGCCGAAGGCGGCCAGCCACGCCTCCTCGCGCGGGGCACCGTAGGCGACGGCGTCCTCGACCTGCTTGAAGTCCATTGCGAGGAAGGCCGCGCCGAGCAGGACGCCGATGACGCCGAAGAGGATGCCGAGGCCGCCGCTGTGGAAGCCGAGACCGTTGCCCGCGCCGAAGGCGGAGAACAGGAGGTCGGCGACCAGCAGCAGAAGGAAGCCGGTCGCGGCGGCGGCGACGAACCCGGTGAACCTCTGGGTCACCCGGATCCAGCGCCTCCGGTACGCGACGAGCACACCCGCGGACACCGCGAAGGTGCCGAGCACCGCTTGTACGACCACACCCGGCGCGACGTAGGTGGAGATCGTGCTGGAGAGGACGCCGAGGAAGACACCCTCGAACGCTGCGTACCCGAGGATCAGTGCCGGGGACGGTGTCCGCCTGAATGCCTGGACCAGCGACAGGACGAAGGCGACGAGAGCAGCGCCCACTGCGATGCCGTAGGACCGGCCGATGTTCGTCTCGTCGACGGGCAGCAGGAGCCAGGACAGCACCGCTGTCAGGGCCACGGTGCCGAGCGTCGTCCCGGTGCGGACGATGACGTCGTCCATTGTCACCGCGGTCCCGTCGGTCCGCGGTGACGTGTCGGCGCCGGGGGCGTAGGGATTGGTCGCCTGGTCGTCCGTCGGCAGGCCTCCGACCGCGGCAGCTACAGGTCGGCGCGTGTAGGTGTCTGCCGGCCCGGCGTCACGGGCGGCACCCCAGCGGGAAAAGATCGGGTTGCTGGATCTCATGTCATTCCTCCTTGTTCGCCGCACACTCGCGGCCTGCGGCAAAGCGTTGCCGTCGGGGTGCCGGGGGTGGCACACGTGTGCCCCTGGCCGTGCACCGGGCCGACGACGGCAACCCCGTGCGTCACCACTCTGACAGGTGACGCGATGCGAAGCAAGTCATCCGTGCGTGCACCGGGTAAGGGGTCATTCGGACGCTGCTCCCGGACGGTCGAGCAGCTCTGTGAGGAAGTCGTCCCAGTTCAGGCTCTCCATCTCCGCCTCGGCCGAGGTGATCCGGTACGTCGCGTCGAGCCACAGCGCCAGCGGTGCCGCCGGCACCTCGAACAGGGCTTCAACCTCCTGTGATTCGAGAAGCAGCCAGGAAGAGGGCCGTTCCCTCGGCAGCGCCGGCCACATCCGTACGTCGCCGCAGCCGCTCATCGACGTCAGTCCGTGATGCAGGAGTTCGCGACCGACGCGCCAGATGAGGCTCGGTCCTCGCTCCGACAGGAACTCGACCGTGATCACGGCGGGCATGTCCGGGTCGAAACGGAACTCCGCACGTATCGGCAACGGGGTGAACTCGTCGAGCATTTGGTCGAGGTCCAGGAACAACGAAGGCACAAGCTCGGGCGCCGAACGCGCCTGCAGGGGTGACTGATCGCGGTGCATGACAGGAGTTCCCCTCCGTCGGACGAAGTCTGCGCCTACAAGTCTTCGCCGCGAACAGAACCCACACATCGGTCACTTGACGGTCAAACGACGTCGCCCGCGAGGGGGTCTGGCGGCATCCAGGCGACCGAGGAGCGGCTCCGGGAGGCGTCGAACGCGCTGCGCGGAAGGTGACGTAAGTCAATTGGCTGCGGCGGGTGAATGGCGCCGTGGCTGCTGTGTGGGACTTTCAAAACACCACCTAGCGGAGTCCAAACCCCGCCGTTCGCGGATAGGTCCATTCGTCAGGTTTTCGCCAGGACACACTTCACCGCGCTCGAACTGCCGGCCCGCTCACGCTTGAGCGGAGACCGACAGCCCAGAGCTGTTCGAGGCGGACCATTCCCTCATTCGCTTCACCGCTGAGGTGGTCCGGCACCCACATGTCTGCGACGAGGTCTTCGCCGAGGCTCGCCGGTTCCTCAGCGACCGCGAACTGGTCGAGGTGCTACAAGTGGCAGGCCACTACTGGTCGTTCGGACGCATCGCCACCGTGCTGAACGTCGAGGTGACCAAGGTGTACGACGACGAACCGGTACTCGACACCGGCGCCTGTCGCCCGAGGCCGGCCCCGGGCGACCTCCTCGTGGCGCAGTCCCTTGACCCGTTCGTGCGGAGTCGGACCCGGGCAGGTCGCACTCATGTGGTGTCAGCCGCGCCTGACGAGCCCAGAGAAGGCGCCGGGGTGGGGTTGGGATATGCGCTTCACGTTCTCCGGCGTCGTCCGGCCGGGCTGGGCGCGGTTCAGGTGTGAGGGGGCAGGTTCTTTCCCAGGCAGAAACCTGACTCTCCCGCGGACGAGACCGGTGACGGATGGTGGATGTGTGCCCGGCACGGACCGGGTGCTCCAAGACATCCTCCGTCACCGTCTCTCAGGAAGTGTTGTTTCCATGGCCAGGACCCGTGTCAGTTTCGACAGCGCCGGCATCGAGATCGCTGCGCACCTCTACACCCCCGACAGCCCTGTCGCCGGGCGCCGTCCGGCGCTGGTGGTCGGACACCCCGGGATCGGGGTGAAGGAACAGACCTCCGGTACCTACGCGCAGTTGATGGCCGAGCGCGGGTTCGTCAGCCTCGCCTTCGACGCCGCCTACCAGGGCGAGTCCGGCGGCCTGCCCCGCGGACTGGAAGACCCTGCCCAGCGCGTGGAGGACTTCAAGGCAGCCGTCTCGTATCTCATCACCCGCGACGAGGTCGACCCCGACCGCATCGGCCTGCTCGGTATCTGTGCCTCCGGCGGCTACTCGCTGGCCGCCACCGGCGGCGACCACCGTGTCAGGGCCGTCGCCACCGTGTCCACCGCCGAACCTGCCCGCCAGTTCCGTTACGGCGCTGACGGCTCCCAGGACCCGGCCGTCTTCCAGACTCTCCTGGGCGCCGCCGCCCAGGCCCGCACCCGCGCCGCCCGCGGCGAGGACCCCGGTGTGATGACGATGTTCCCCGACACGGCCGAACAAGCGGGCGCCCTCGGGGGTGAACACGGCGTCGAGGGCTGGGAGTACTACTGCGGTCCCCGCGGCCACCACGAGCGCTCCGCGAAATACCTCGCCTGGGACAGCATCGAGAAGATGGCCTCCAGCGACGTCTTCCGCGCCGTCCCTCTCATCGCCCCTCGCCCCATTCTGCAGGTCATCGGCGAACGCGCCGTCACCGCGTGGATGGCCGTCGAGGCCCACCAGGCCGCCACCGGCCCGAAAGAACTCCACCGCATCCCCGGCGCCAGCCACGTCGACCTCTACGACAAGCGGGAATACATCGACCCCGCCATCGACAAGCTCACCGATTACTTCACCACCAATCTCGGCAAATGACCGACCGAGACCGCGTACACAGAACATGACGCAGGAGCCGTTCGACCTGCGCCTCCGGCCGCAGGGCCTGCGGCCGGCTCGTGATCACCCCGGACGCGTAGCCGAGGCCTACGGGCCGGCACTCCTCGGCCTCGCAAAACGGAACACCGGGCTGAGGTCGCGACCGAGGCCCTGGAACGGGCCCGGTGTCGGGGGAGTTGGGCGTTCCTCGAAGGCGCCGTCACCTCGGCGCTGCGGGTACTGGACTGACACGGCACGGCACGGCCGTCAAGACGGACTGTTGCTCGCAGCTTCCTCGCAGCGCGAAGGTCCGCCTGGTCGGATCCGAGCCTCTCGTCGAGCAAACCCGGCCTCGACGAACCAGGAGTCACACCCCTCTTCGGTCACCGCCTTGACAGGTGACGAGACCACGTGGGAATGTTTCGTCACCGGTCAGAACGGTTACTTCTCGTGAGGATATCCCATGGCAGTCGTACGGTTCCATCTCGTCTCCCAGCTCGGTCCGAAGGATGTCCTGGAGGTGCTGACCGACTTCAGCCCCGCTCGCGCCGAGGCCTGGCCCACGATCGACGCCGAGCACTTCGAGGTTCACGAACTCGGCGACACCTGGGCCGAGGTCACCGAGGGGACCCCTGCGGCCTGGGAGCGCGCTCGCTACGAGTGGGAGCCGGCCGGTGACACGGTCACCATCACCACGCTCGACTCGAAGCTCTTCGGAGCCGGCGGTGGCTGGGTCTTCCGGATGACGCCCGAGGGCGAAGGCACGCGGGTCGACGTCGAGCTGACGCGGCAGCCGAGCACGGTCAAGGGCAAGATGCTCGCCGCCCTCCTTCCCCTCGCCGCACCTGCATCACTGCGCAAGTCCTTCGCGAGGCCGCTGCAGGCGAGTTGACGTGCTCACGGTTCTTGAGTCGGGGCTGGCGGCTCAGATCAGTCCCCGGGCTGTGGCCCTGCCTCCGTCTGGAAGCGGGTGTCGGCGCCCAGCCTCGTCAGGACGGCAACGCCAAGCGACCCGCGGGTATAGCGCTTCGCGCGGCTCAGGACTCGAGGAACTCAAGTGCCCTTGTCACGAATTCATCGTGGTACTGGAAGATTCCAGCGTGTCCGGCATCGGGGTAGAGGGGGACCAGTTCGCTTCGGGGCAGGCGGGCAGCCAGGTCGATTGTGTTGTGGCTGGGTACCATCCGGTCGTTCTCACCGTTGGCCACGAGGACCGGTTGGCGAATCCGCGCCAGATCGGACGGTGTCCGGCGACCCCATTGCTTGATGGCCTTCAGCTGAGCGCGGAAGGACGGCAGTGAGATGTCCTTGTCGCGGTTGTGGGTGCGCTCCTGCAGTCGTTCCAGGAAGGCACGCCCGGCCTGTCTGCCGCCCGCGGTCCCGGTGAAGAAGAGGGAGAGTTTGGGATCCTGGCGGGTCAGAGTGCCCTTGAGCGTGGCTTGGACGGTGAGGGCCGGGACCTTGTCGATGCCCTGCCCTCCGGCGGGGCCCGTGCCCGCGAGGATGACCTTGCGCACGAGGCCCGGTTCTTCCTCCGCGATGACCTGCGCGATGAACCCGCCCATCGACAGGCCGAGCAGATCGACCTGGTCGAACCCGAGAGCTCGGATGAACAGCACCGCGTCGCGCGCCATAGTCTCGATCGTGTTCGGCGTGGAGCCGCTCGACCCGCCCACCCCACGGTTGTCGAACGCGATGACCCGCCGCCGTGCGGCGAGTCCGTCGACGACACGTGGATCCCAGTTGTCCAGGACGCCGGCCAGGTGAACCAGCAGGATCAGCGGTACGCCGTCATCGGGGCCGAGTTCCCGGTAGACGAAGTCCTCACCGCGAACGGACACGGAGCCGGTCGGCGCGTTCTTGTACGACGATGCCGAGGGGGAGGGGAGATTCCGCGGAGCGGACATGTCGGGTCCTTCTGGCAGCAGGGGTGTCAGGGCACTTCTCGTCGTCCCAGGCGTTGCTGGTCCCGGCGTTCGTGGCGGATCTCGATCGCCGGACCAGGACTGTTGCTCAGCTCATCTTGATGACGACCTTGCCGGCCTTCGCGCGGCCCGCTTCGACGTACTCCAGCGCTTCTCGGGCCGACTCGAAGGGGAACACCGTGTCGACCACGGGCCGGATCTTGCCCGCCTCGATGAGATGGGTGAGCTCGCGCAGCTGGTCGCCGCTGGCCTTCATGAAGAGGAACGAATACGTCACGTTGCGGCGTCGGGCGCGTCGGCGGATCCGGAAACTCAGCGCGGACATCACCAGTCGGACGACCGGATTCGCTCCCAGCTCCCTCGCGAAAGCAGCGTCCGGCGGGCCCGCGACACTGATGACCTTGCCGCCGGGCTTGAGTACGTCCAGGGACTTCAGAAGCGTTTCGCCGCCGAGTGAGTCCAGGACGACGTCGTAGTCGTGCAGCACCGTCTCGAAAGCTTGCTTCTTGTAGTCGACGACGACGTCCGCGCCCAGGCGCTTCACCAGGTCGACGTTGGCCGTGCTTGCGGTGGTCGCCACGTGCGCGCCCAGCTGCTTCGCCAGTTGGATGGCGATGGTGCCCAGACCGCCGGAACCCGCGTGGACGAGGACCTTCTGGCCCGGCTGAATGTCCGCGCGCTCGACGAGCACCTGCCACGAAGTCAGGGCGACCAGGGGAAGGGACGCCGACTCCTCCATGGTCAGCGTGGCAGGCTTGACCGCAATGTCGTCCTGGTGGACCGCGATGAGTTCGGCGAACGTACCGATCCGGTCCTTGTCGGGCCGCGCGAAAACCTCGTCGCCCACAGCGAAACGTGTGACGGCCGTCCCCACCTTGACCACTACGCCGGCGAGGTCGTTGCCCAGGATGAACGGGACGCGGTACGGCAGAATCGTCTTCATCTCCCCGTCCCTGATCATGCGGTCGAGCGGATTGATGCTCGCGGCCTGGATGTGGACCAGGACGTCGTGCGAGCCCACCGTCGGGTCCGGGACGTCGCCGGCACGCAGGCCGGCCTTGTCTCCGTAGCGTTCTACCGTGAAGGCCCTCATGGTCGTCTCCTTACCTCGTCCGCCGGGGGACGAGGGTGGTGCGCTACCGGGCTTTCCCTCGGGGGCGGCAGCGATTCGTGGGGGGGGGCAGGCCCCGAAGCGGGTCGATGGCCAACCGTATTAAATTACGGTCATAATTGTATGTCCTTGGTCGGAAGACCGCAAGTGGACTCGACTCGGGGTTGTCTGGGTGTACCCGCCGGTGGGGATGCATGGCCGGCTGGGCGCCCGACGCTCGGCCCTTCAGTGAGAAGGTCATAGGTGTCATGGCCAAGCCCGACGCCGATCTGGAAGGCATGCTGCTCCTGTTCTGCCCCGAGACGGAGGCGGCCCGTGCTCCGGGCACTCCGCCCCATGTCTCGGCCCGGCTCGCCGACGGCGCTCCCGCGGTCTCCGAGACGGCGGCGCAGGGCATGCTCACCGCAGCGGGCGCTCTGCCGGCAGCCCCCTTCAGCGAGGTGCAGGCGGAGCTGGAGGCGATCAAGCAGCCCGTCCTCTACGCCAACGGCCTGGACGACGTGATGATCCCCGCCTCTTCCAATACGCCAAGGCCTTCACCAAGCAGGTGACCGACTTCCTCGCCTCCTGAACTCGCCGACCGCGCCGCCGCTCCTGGCCGATGGAGGGGCGGTGGCGTGTCGCACAGGCGCCGCCTTGCGTGACCGTGAGGCGGCGCCTGTGCGTTTGTCCGGCGTCACCATCGAGAGCGCTGGCCGGCAGTCTGCGCTGTGGGCCGTTGCATGACTTCCTGGAAGGGCCTGGCTGTCAGGCCCGCTTCGGGCCGCTGTGCACGTCGAGCCGTCGACGCCGTCTCCCTGGCCCAGTGGCGAGAGACGTACCGGCCTCCGTACAAGAACGCCCCGACTCGCGCCCTCACCGCCGGGGGAGTGACCTTCGCCTACCGCGGGCTGGGTCCCAGGTCCGGTAGGCCGGTTGTCTTCATCACGCACCTTGCCGCGGTGCTCGACAACTGGGATCCCCGGGGCGTCGACGGTATTGCCGCCAAGCGCCGGGTGATCACGTTCGACAACCGGGGCGTCGGCGCGTCCAGCGGCTCGACGCCGAAGAGCATTCAGGAGATGGCGAAGGACGCCGTCACCTTCATCCGGGCGCTTGGGCTCGAGCACGTGGACATCCACGGCTTTTCGATGGGCGGCATGATCGCCCAGGTGATCGCGGAGACCGTCCCGGACCTCGTCCGCAGGCTGATCCTCACGGGCACCGGTCCTGCGGGTGGTGAAGGCATCAAGAACGTGACCCGGTTGTCCCATCTCGACACCGTCCGGGCGCTGCTCACCCTCCAGGACCCGAAGCAGTTCCTCTTCTTCACCCGCACCGCCAACGGGCGTCGGGCCGGGAAGGAGTTCTTGGCCAGCCTGAAGGAGCGCACCCAGGACCGGGACAAGGCGATCTCCCTCGCGGCGTACGGTGCCCAGCTCAAGGTCATCCACCGATGGGGGCTGGAGCGGCCCCAGGATCTCTCCGTGATCCACCAGCCGGTGCTCGTTGCCAACGGCGACGACGACAGGATGGTTCCGACCCCGAACTCGGTTGACCTGGCGCGGCGAGTGCCGAACGGTGAGCTGGTGATCTACCCCGACGCCGGCCACGGCGGCATCTTCCAGTTCCACCGGCAGTTCGTGGAGACGGCTCTCGAGTTCCTCGAACGGCAGGGTATTGGCCTCAGAACCGTACTGCCCTTTGGGTGAGCGGCTCGAGCCACCTGTTCGGAGTGGCCGACCTGCTTGTTCCTGGCTGCAGAGGGTGGATCTTCCAGCTCGTCAGCAGGGCGACGGCGTCTCGGCACGAGGAGCGCCATGTGGTGTCGGCGGTTGTGTTCCTTTCCTTCGCGTCGGCAGTTCGGTCCGGCCGGGTTCGCGACGGTGCTCGATGACGAGATCGGAGTCCGCGATGATTCGGGCGAGGTCGCGGAAGCCCCCACGAACTGCGTGTACAGCCGCGAACCTCGCCCCGGGGCGTCCGGGGCGTCGCTGCTCCGGCCTCGGCGTGCAGAAGCAGAGCGCGGCGGAGGTGGGCAGCCCCGGCCCGGGATTGACCGCCCCGTCAGCGGATGAACGTGAGGCCGTTCTCAATTCCCTGCTCAAGCACCTCGTCGGCGAACTTGCGCTCGGAGAGCGCGCGGGACAACTGCAGCGTTCCCACCATCATCGTGTAGAGCCCGATGGCGGTTCCGCGAGCGGACTGCGGATCCCCGGGTGACAGACGGGCGGCGATCTCTTCCAGGATGGCCCGCGCACCGTCGGTGTAGGCCTGCTTGGTCCCGTCCCCACAGCGGCCGATCTCGTCGAGCAGGGCGGCGGAGGGGCATCCATCGCCGGGATCGTCCCGATGCTCGGGCGACAGATACTGGCGCACAAGGTCCTCGAGCCCCGGGCGGCCCGGTCGCAGAGTGCCGTAACTCGCGATCTGCGTGCGCAGCTGGTCGGTGACGACATGGGCGACGAGGTCGTCCTTGGACTCGAAGTGGGCGTAGAAAGCTCCGTTGGTGAGCCCGGCGTCCGACATCAGAGTGGAGATGCCGGAGCCGTCCAGCCCGTCCTGCTTGAACCGATGACCGGCCTTCTCGATGATCCGTTGCCGCGTCACCTGCTTGTGCTCCTTGGTGTAGCGCACCACTGGCTTCCTCCGTTCACTCCGTGGATCCATTGCCTCGCGCCCCATCTTAATCTATGGTCTGACGCACGTAATATTACGATCGGCAGATAACTGTGCGGCTGGTCTGTCGCTGTCAGAAGAGATGAGGCACGCCGTGACTGATGTTCCCTTCCGATCCGTCGTGGATCAGTCACGTGCGCTGGCGGCAGGCGAGATCTCGAGCGAGGAGCTCGTCGAGCTCTACCTCGAGCGAATCGCCACCCACAATCCCGTGTTGAACGCGGTGGTGACGCTCGACCCCGAGCGGGCCCGCCGCGAGGCCGCGGAAGCGGACGCCGCGCGGGCGGCGGGGCAGGACCTCGGTCCGCTGCACGGCGTACCGATCACGGTGAAGGACAGCTTCGAGACGGCCGGGATGCGCACCGTCTGCGGGCGCACGGATCTCAAGGACTACGTGCCCGACCAGGACGCCGAGGCGGTCAAGCGGCTGCGTGCGGCCGGCACCGTGATCATGGGGAAGAGCAACATGCCTCCGGGCAACCAGGACGTTCAGGCCGACAACCCGGTGTTCGGTCCTTCGTCGAATCCGTGGGACACGACCCGCACGTCGGGCGGGTCCGCGGGAGGCGGTGCCGTCGCGACCGCCGCGGGCCTGACGTCGTTCGACTTCGGCTCGGAGATCGGCGGGTCGACCAGGATCCCGTCTCATTTCAACGGCCTGTACGGCCACAAGTCGACCTGGCGGTCGATACCCCTCATCGGGCATGTGCCCTACGGCCCGGGTCCGGGACGGTGGACGGACGCCGACATGGGTTGCGGCGGCGCGCAGGTCCGCGACGCCCGAGACCTCGTCCCGATCCTGCGGGGAACGGTCGGGACAGCCGACTACGACGGCGGTTTCAGCTACACACTCGCACCGGCGCGCGCGACCAGGCTCGCCGACTTCCGGGTCGCCGTATGGAGTGAGGATCCCGCGTGTCCGGTCGACAGTGACATCGCGACAGCCATGGACGACGTGGTCGCCGTGCTGAGCGCGGCCGGTGCGAAGGTCACCGTCCAGCCCGCGAGTCTCCCCATCGACATCGCGACAAATCACCGTAAGGCCTTTCTGCCCCTGCTCTACGGCGCGGGAGACCGCACCGGCCTCGCTCCTGCCTCCAGCGCCGCGACGCTGGCCCGGTTCGTCCAGCATCCGCGCGGCGACGCCGGTCCCGCCCTGCTCGGAACCTTCCAGTCCCACTACCACTGGCTGCAGGCCCACATGCTGCGCAACGAGATCCGGCAGCGGTGGTTTTCGTTCTTCCAGGACTACGACATCGTGCTCATGCCGATCACCCCGACGGCCGCCCCCGCCCACCACAACAAGCCGATCGACTGGTTCGGTCGGCCCTTCGAGGTCGACGGTGTGCGCCGCCCCTACTGGGACCAGGTCAAGTGGAGCGCCGTTGCCAACGTCTCCGGCGGGCCGGCGACGACCATCCCGGTGCGCAGAAGCAGCAGCGGACTGCCCATCGGCCTGCAGGCCATGGGCCCGAGCGGAGGCGATCTGACCACCATCGAGTTCGCCGCCCTGCTGGGCCGGGAAGTGGACGGCTTCGTGCCGCCTCCGGCCTTCGTCCAGTCCCGGACCGCCTGACTCCGACCGCCAGTCCCGGACCCTCAGCCCCGACCGTCCGCCGCGAGAAGCAGGAAAACGACGATGCACAACCCCAGCCGCAACGCGTCACGACTGCTGACGGACTCCGTGTCCCGCTACCCGGAGCGCACCGCAATCGTCTTCGGCGATGACCAGATCTCCTACGCCGACCTCGACGCCGCTGCCAACCGCGTCGCGAACCTGCTCGTCTCGCGCGGGATCCAGCCGGGGGACAAAGTCGCACTGTCCTGCCCCAACCTGCCCCACTTCTCCAGCATCTACTTCGGCATCCTCAAGGCCGGGGCCGCGGTCGTACCGCTGAACGTGTTGCTGAAGGCCCGCGAGGTCGCCTACCACCTCGCCGACTCCGACGCGAAGGCGTACTTCGCCTTCCAGGGCACGCCGGAGCTGCCGATCGGAGAGGCCGCGTGGGAGGGGTTCCGGGCGGGCGCGGGCTGCACCGAGTTCTTCCTGATCGAGAGCGGTGGCGCGCCCTGGTCCGGCGGCGGGACGCCGGAGTCGTACACCACGGTCGTGGCCGAGCAGCCCGAGACGTTCCGGACGGTCGAACGCGACGAGGACGACACCGCGGTGGTCCTCTACACATCCGGCACGACCGGCCACCCCAAGGGCGCGGAACTGCGTCACCGCAACGTGTACGACAACGCACGCGCCGGCATCGACCTGTTCGCCTCCGATCCGGAGCGCCCCGACACCTACCTGTGTGTGCTGCCGCTGTTCCATGCGTTCGGCCAGACCGTCATCCAAAACGGCGCCTTCGCCTTCGGCGGGACGATCGTGATGCAGCCGAGGTTCGAAGCGCAGGCAGCCCTGCGTCTCATGCTCGCCCACGAGGTGACGTTCTTCGCCGGGGTCCCGACGATGTACTGGGGTCTTCTCGCGGCACTCGACGACACGGTCGACGTCGCCCGACTGTCCGCGAGCCTGCGCGTGGCGGTGGCCGGTGGTTCAGCGCTGCCCGCCGAGATCCACAAGCAGTTCGAAAGCCGCTTCGGGGTCACGATCCTCGAGGGATACGGACTGTCCGAGACCTCCCCGATCGCATCCTTCTCCCGGTTCGGCGAGGCACCCCGGGTCGGGTCGATCGGGGTGCCCGTTCCGGGCGTGGAGATGAAACTCATCCACGACGACTGGTCCGAGGTCAAAGGGGGCCCCGACGAAATCGGGGAGATCGCGATCAAGGGACACAACGTCATGAAGGGCTACTACAAGCGGCCCGAAGCCACGGCCGAGGCCATCAGGGAGGGCTGGTTCCGCTCCGGCGACCTCGCCCGCAGGGACGAGGACGGCTTCTACTACATCGTCGACCGCTCCAAGGACATGATCATCCGCGGCGGATTCAACGTCTACCCACGCGAGTTGGAAGAGGTGCTCATCGAGCACCCCGCGGTCTCGCTCGTCGCCGTCATCGGCGTACCGCACGAATCCCACGGCGAGGAGATCAAGGCCGTCGTGGTGAGGACGGCCGGGAGTGACACGACCGAGGAAGAGCTCGCCGCCTGGGCGAAGGAGCGGCTCGCCGCGTACAAGTACCCGCGCATCGTCCAGTTCGTCGACGCACTGCCCCTGACGTCCACCGGCAAGATCCTCAAGCGTGAACTCTCCTGACCGCGACACCCCCGTCCGGGGTGGCTCGGCTGCGGGTGATGTCCACAGGCTTGGTGGCGAGCTGTCGCAAGTAGCTCGAACGTGGCGGTGGGCCACGCCGTGGCGCGCCCAGGACTTCACGTCAGAGCTGGTGCGGCTTCGGTGAGTGCGGTGGGAATCAGTTGCTCCGCCCAGATGACCTTGCCCTCGCGGTTGTGCCGTGTGCCCCAGTTTTCGGTGAGTTGGGCGACCAGGAGCAGACCGCGGCCGCCCTCGTCGAAGGCCCGGGCACGGCGCAGGTGCGGGGCGGTGCTGCTGGCGTCGGAGACCTCGCATGTCAGAGCGGATTGAAGGATCATGCGCAGTTGGATGGGGCCCTTGCCGTAGCGGATGGCGTTCGTCACCAGTTCACTGACGACCAGCTCGGTGGTGAAAGCCATCTCCTCCAGGCCCCAGGCGGCCAGCTGATCGGATACGTGGGCGCGGGCCTTGGAGACGACCGCAGGGTCGCAGGGGATGTCCCATGTGGCGACGTGACCGGCGTCGAGAGCCCCGGTTCGTGCCACAAGAAGAGCTACGTCATCTGCAGGGTGGCTGGGAAGCAGCGTGGCCAGCAGTTCGTCGCAGGTCTCCTCGAGCGACGCCGGTGCTCGGGCGAGCACCTCGCGCAGCAATCCGAGGGCGGTCTCGATGTCACGCGAGCGGCTCTGTACGAGGCCGTCGGTGTACAGCACGAGTCGACTGCCCGGTGGCAGCTCGAACTCGGCGGTCTCGAAGGGCAGTCCGCCAAGGCCAAGGGGCGGGCCGATCGGCAGCTTCGGGAAGTCGACCGTGCGGGACGTGGTGGCCTCGTCGTCTGCGGTCGAGGAGGTCACCACTGCCGGCGGAAGGTGTCCTGCGCTGGCCAGCGAGCAGGTGCGGGAGACAGGGTCGTAGACCGCGTACAAGCAGGTCGCGCTCATCTCGTCCGTGCCCGGTTCTGCTTGGCGTTGCAGGCGGATGACGACGTCGTCGAGGTGGGTCAGCAGTTCGTCGGGAGTCAGGTCGATGTCCGCGAGAGTGCGAACGGCCGTGCGCAGCTGTCCCATGGTGGCCGCGGCATGCAGACCGTGGCCGATCACGTCGCCCACGACGAGTGCGACGCGGGCTCCGGAGAGCGGTATCACGTCGAACCAGTCGCCTCCCACGCCCGCTCGCGATCCGCTGGGCAGATAGCGCGAAGCCGTCTCGACGACGGACTCCTCCGGCACGGTTTGCGGCAGCAGGCTGCGCTGGAGGGCGAGTGCGGTGGAACGCTCCCGGGTGTAGCGACGGGCGTTGTCGATGTTCACCGCAGCTCTGGACGCGATCTCCTGGGCCAACAGCAGTTCGTCGTCGTCGAAGGCGTCCGCGGTGTGACGGCGGACGAACTGCGCGAGTCCCAGCGGCTTTCCGCGGGCCCACAACGGGACCAGGAGCATGGAGTGCAGGCCCAACGCGCCCAGGGCGAGCGCCTGTTCCGCTGATATGGCAAGCCACGGTGGGACGTTGTCCGCGGAAAGGGGGAGCCGGACGGGCTTTCCGGTCGCCAGTACGCGAGCAGGCGCCGACCCTTCCTGGTAGGCGTGCGTCTGCCCTGTGTCGACGGACGGGTCCGGGCACCCGGCCGAGAGCGCCTGAGCGACACGGTGGAGCGTCGCGGAACCGGCCACTGGGTACGTCCTGTCGTGTTGCAGGGCAGAGGACAGGATGTCGACGGTGACGAGGTCAGCGAGATGGTCGGCGCCGACGTCCGCCAGTTCCTGTGCGGTGCGGGTGATGTTCAGAGTGGTCCCGATGCGTGTCCCGGCGTCGTTGATCGTGATCAGCCGCCGCTGGAGCCGGCGGTCTCGTTCCCGCTGGTACGCCGCGACGCTCTGTTCCGCCGTGCGATCGACGTAAGCGAAGGCCATCTCGCTCAGCTTGGTCGTCGTGGCGTTGATCAGTTCCTGGGAATCGGCGACGCGGGCCGTTTCCGCGTAGAGCTGCTGGAGCAGATCCGCGTGGACGAGCCGGTAGACGCGAAGGAGCTGGCTGATCGGCACCCCGTGCTCGGCGAGTCGGCGGGCGAACTCGATGGCGCCAGGTGGTGTGCTGGCTTCGGCCATGTCCCGGTCGCGCTCGAGGAAGTCGAGACCGGCGGCGATATGTTCGGCCAGCGCCACGGGTGCCACGGCGGCGATGTCGTCGTGGTTCCACACCTCGGGGAGCTCGTCGCGCAGGTGCCGCAGCATCACCTCTACCAACTGGTCCGCTCGGGGTGTGAGGCTCCGGGCGAGATCGCTGAGGAAGACATGGGCGTCGGTTCCCATAGTCAAAATGTACTCGCACCCTGTTCGACGGGCCGTACGGAGCGGGCGTCCGGTGGTCACGCCTGCCCATCGATGGTTCCGGACGGGCAGTGCGATCACGGGGTGTGCCGCGTGCGGCGGAGAACAGGGCGCAGGGCTTCGATGACGTCGGGGTCGTCCACGGTGGAGGGGATGGGTTCGTCGTGGCCGTCGGCGATGCCGCGCATTGTCTTGCGCAGGATCTTTCCCGAGCGGGTCTTGGGCAGGGCGGCCACGACCGAGACATCCTTCAGTGACGCGACGGCGCCGATGCGCTCCCGGACCAGCTGGACGAGTTCGGCCTCGACCTCGCCCGGTTCGCGGTCGACACCGGCCTTCAGGACGACGAAACCGCGCGGGATCTGCCCCTTCATGGCGTCGGCGACGCCGATGACGGCGCATTCGGCGACATCGGGATGGGCGGCCAGGGCCTCTTCCATGCTGCCGGTGGACAGCCGGTGTCCGGCGACGTTGATGACATCGTCGGTGCGGCCCATGACGAAGACGTAGCCGTCGTCGTCGATGTGGCCGCTGTCGCCCGTGAGGTAGTAACCGTCGTAGGCGGAGAGATAGGAGGCGATGTAGCGTTCGTCGTCTTTCCAGAGGGTGGGGAGCGCGCCGGGCGGCAGCGGGAGCCGCACGACGATCGCGCCGTCCACGCCCGAAGGCACCGGCCGGCCCGCAGCGTCGAGGACGCGGACGTCCCAGCCCGGCAGCGGGCGGGTGGGGGATCCGGGTTTGAGGGGCGCGGGCTCGATGCCCATCGGGTTGGCGACGATGGGCCAGCCGGTCTCGGTCTGCCACCAGTGGTCGATCACCGGGATGCCCAGGAGGTTCTTCGCCCAGTGATAGGTCTCGGGGTCGAGGCGCTCGCCGGCGAGGAAGAGGTGACGCAGGCCGGTGAGGTCGTAGTCGGCCGTGAGTGTTCCCTTCGGGTCCTCCTTGCGGATGGCCCGGAAAGCGGTCGGAGCCGTGAACATGGTCTTGACCCGGTGCTCGGCTGCGACACGCCAGAACTGGCCAGCGTCCGGGGTGCCGACCGGCTTTCCTTCGTACAGAACGGTCGTGGCGCCGGCCAGCAGAGGCGCGTAGACGATGTATGAGTGCCCGACGACCCAACCGACGTCGGAGCCGGTGAACATGGTTTCGCCCGGGCCGACGTCGTAGACGGCTTCCATCGACCAACGCAGGGCGACCGCGTAGCCGCCGCAGTCACGGACGACTCCTTTGGGCTTTCCCGTCGTTCCGGACGTGTAGAGGATGTAGAGCGGGTCGGTGGCGGGCACGGGAACACAGTCGGCCGGCGGGGCCGCGGCGACCAGGTCATGCCAGTCGAGATCGTCCTGGCCCAACTCGGCGGGCTGCTGCGCGCGTTGCAGGATCACGCTCCTCTCGGGCTTGTGGGCCGCGAGTTCGATCGCCCGGTCGAGGAGCGGTTTGTAAGCGATGACACGCTTGCCCTCGATGCCGCAGGAGGCGGAGACGATCACCTTGGGGGCCGCGTCGTCGATGCGGAGGGCGAGTTCGCGTGGGGCGAAGCCCCCGAAGACGACCGAGTGGACGGCACCGATGCGCGCACAGGCCAGCATCGCGACGGCGGCCTCGGGCACCATCGGCATGTAGATGACCACCCGGTCGCCGTGTCCCACGCCGAGCCCCGCCAGCGCGCCGGCGAAGGCCGCGACCTCGTCCCTCAGCTGCGTGTATGTGTAGGTACGACGGGTGCCGGTCACGGGCGAGTCGTAGACGAGCGCGCGCTGTTCGCCGCGGCCGGCTTCGACGTGACGGTCGAGTGCGTTGAAGCAGACGTTGAGGCGTCCGTCGGGAAACCAGCGGTAGAAGGGGGCGCCCGAGGAGTCCAGGGCGCGTCGCGGAGTGACATCCCAGTCGATGCTTTCGGCCGCCTTCAACCAGAAGCTCTCCGGGGCTTCGATGCTGGCGCGGAAGACATCCTCGTACGTTCCCATCGCGCACTCCTTTGTGGCTTCGGGTTCCGCCGCATCGAGGCCGGGCTACGGCGGCGGCGTACAGAGCGGTGTGGGACACGTATACCGCGTGTCGCCTTCGGTGTGCAGCACAACACCTGCGGCCGGCCGCCGGTCACCGGCCTCGCGGTGGCTTCGGCGGCCCGGTCGGCAGCAGTGGGCCAGGGCTGCGGCCGTGTTCGCCGAAGCCCTGTGTCAATGAGAGTTCTTGCTGTTCAGGCGCCGAGGTGCGCGCGCAGCCACTGACCCATCTGCCCGATCGCTTCGTCCACCTCGGGTACCCGGCCCGCGCCCAGGATGAACGAGTGCTGGCCCTCCGGTACCGAGTGGACCTCGGACGTGATCTTGAACTCGGCAAGCCGATGGCCGAGCTGGGCGCCGTCGTCGGCGAGGGTCTCGTACTCGCCGTAGTAGACGATCGTGGGCGGCAGGCCCGTCAGATCGGCGTTGGCGATGCTGACTTGCGGGTCGGCGAAGTCCACCGCGGGGTCCTGCAGCCAGGCACCTCGGAAGAGTTCGAGGGTCGCCCTGCTGAGCATCTTGTCGTTGTCCTCGTTCGCGTCGACCGATGCGTGCTGGATGGTGAGGTCGGTCCAGGGCGACACGCTGACGATCGCGCCGGGGGTCGCCTCACCCTTGGCGAGCAGACGCAGAGGCAGCAGCACTGCGAGGGTGCCGCCGATCGAGTGGCCGGTGCTGCCGATGTTCTGGGGCTCGTAGCCCTGGGAGAGCAGCCACCTGTAGGCCGCCTCGGCGTCGTCGAGCTGGGCCGGGTAGGGGTGTTCGGGCGCCAGTCGGAAGTCCACGACGAGGGAGCGGACGCCGGCCGCCTTAGCGATGTGACCGGCCGCCTTGCGGTCGGAGTGCATCGAGGCGGTGACCGACCCGCCGAAGTGGAAGTGGAGCAGCGCCTGGTCGGGGCGTGCCCCCTCGGGAATGCACCAGAGCGCGGGGACTCCGTTCGCGTCCACCTCGGCGTAGGTGACGCCTTCCGGTTCCGTCGACGCCTTGTGGTTCGAGTCGACGATGTCGCGGATGACGGCGAGGTCGAGACCCGGAGCCGACGACTTCGCGCTCACGCTCGCGAGGAACTCCGCGAACTGCTTGGCCTCTGGACTTACTCCCATGGTGGCGCTCCTTCACGAGCCGGTGCCGGTCGCTTCGTGGGCGGCCGGGTGGGTGTGCTGGGCATGACGCTAGTAGCTGAGTATAGAAAAGTAAACTCAGATGGGCTTCACGCCGTGGATGCGGACCGGAGTCTGTCGTGACCCGGTCGGCAGGCGAGCGGCAGGCGGCTGGAAGCTCGCTCCTGCGCCGACGGCGCCGGCGCCGAATGTCCCGCCAGTTCACTCACGAGCCTTGCCCGTCAGGATTTTGTACTGCACGTGACGAAAATCGAGCTCAGGTTCTCTGGGCGAGGTAATGCTGCCGAGCCACCCAAGGACGAATGCCGCGGGAACAGAAACCAGGCCTGGGGTCTGGAACGGATACCAGTTGAAACTCGATTCCGGCCACAGCGCGAACTCGGTTCCTGAAACGATCGGCGAGAAGAGCGTGAGCGCGGCGCAGAGCAGCAGTCCGCCGTAGACGGACCACAGCAGTCCTCTGTCGTTGAACCGATACCAGAAGAACGAATAGATCAATGCGGGGAAGATGCACGAAGCGGCAACGCTTATCGAGAAAGCGACCAGGAATTCAGTCGGATACCGATGGATGGCGGCGGCCAGCGACAGGCCCACCACGCACACGATGACGGCGGCCACCCGAAGTGCCCGCACCTCTGCGGCGTCGGTGCGGCCGCGCCTGCCTCCCGCGAACACGTCATGGGCGAGGGAGACCGCGGCGGCGAAGGTCACGCTCGTCACGGTGGTGAGCACGGTGAGGAAGACGGCGCACGCTATGACGGTGATGAGCACGACGCGTCCTGTCGAGCCGTCACGGAGTACGTCTGCGGCCAGCTGGATCGGTGACGACTGCCCGGCGTCGTCGACCGCGCCGATGCCCGCCGCACCCACCACGGCAGCTGAAGCGAAGCCGGTGGTGATCAGAAGGAGGACGAAGACGCCATGCAGCCCCGTGGCGATGCTCATGGATCGCCGCGCCGTACGCCCGCTCCGTGAGGCGCCGATTCGCAGAAGCAGGTGAGGCATCACGGCGGTACCGAGGATGAAGACAATGTGATTACCGAAGGTGTTGAGCGACCCGAGGCTCGCTGTGTACGGCCAGAATCCGGGCCTCAGGTAGTCGTCCGGCGCCAAGCTCTTGTTCACCGCGGCCGAGAACAGGGATCCGGGATTCCAGTCGAATTTCCTGAGGGCCAGCAGCGTGATCACCCCAAGCGCCATCAAGGTGAGCGGGACCTTTGCGACGTGCATGAAACTATTGCCTCTCAGCCCCGCGACCGCGGCCAAGCAGGCGACCAGGCAGCCCATCAATATCGTGCACACCACCTGGGCCCCATCGGTGGGTATTCCGATGAGAAGGGCCGCGCTGACTCCGGCGGCCCGCAGTTGGATCACCAGGATCGGAATCGTGATGGCCAGTGTCACCGCGGTCGCGGCGATGCGCGGTCCCGAACCTGACGCCCGCAACGAAAAGAGGTCGCCGAGCGTGTAGCGACCGCTGTTGCGTATCTTCTGCGCGAGGAGAAGCAGCACACCGAGCATGATCAGACTGTCGAGTGCGTACGTGAACCCGTCGTAACCGAACAGGGCGATGCCACCGGAGACGGCCAGCAGCGTGACGACCGAGATCTGCTCGCCGGCCATGGCGAATCCGTTGAACAGCGGAGACAGGGACCGGTCGGCGACATACAGCCCCTCCGGGTTTTCCTCCTCCGCTGTGGCGAGCGTGAAGAGCCACAGCAGGGACACGCCGATGAAGGCGAGGAAGGCAATGATCACGGGGCGTCTGGCGTCCGACCCGATGGGGTCGAACGCACCAGAGCTCAGGATGTCCAGGGTCACCGCTTCACCACCCGGACCGGTTGACGGAAGCAGCAACGGACATCCCGGTGTGCGCTGCACTGGACGGCAGTGCCTGTTCGAGGGAGTCGGACGACCGGGTACTTCGGTTCTCGAACCACCAGGCAGTGGCCACGAAGAGCGCGCATTGCAGGATGCCCCACACGATGCCCAGCGTGAGTTTCCCGGACACCTGCACGGCCGGGACGTCGGTGAAGCAGGACAGCGCGCTGCCGATGATGAACGGAACCCCGTTGACGACAAGGAAGGCGCGCTGTGCGCGATGCACGCTCTCGCGAAGGGCCGCGATGCCCCGCAGTTGCGCGGCATCGCATGCGGGGCTCGATGCCAGTGGGCGATCAGGAAGATTTGGGGGGACGTGAGGGTGCACGGAATCTCCAGGCGGTGAGGGTGGGTGACGGCGCAGCGCGCGGCGTTCCGACGGCCAGGGCGGGGGTCCGGCCTACGACGGAAGAACGATGATGAGCAAGGGCCGAAGAGAGGGTGAGGCCCCAGCGGAAGCAAGGCGCGCGGCACAGCACGCGCTGCTCGCAACGGTCGCCACTCGATGTACAGGGTGCTGTGTCGGGTGGCGGGCGAACGAACGAGGAAGCTGGACCAGGCACAGATAGCCAAGCCCCAACTCGACCTCGCAAAAGCGAGCGCATGCTCACGGGCCGCTGTGGCCGGTGATGCGCCAGTCGCGATCAGGAGAATCGCTGACTCCGTGATGACCTGTCAACAGCCTGTGAACTGTGTGCGACATGTCACCTGACAGTGCCGCTCTGAAGCGCCGAAACCCACACTGCCTTTGCGCGTGAAGCAGGTCGCGCGCGCCATGGCTTACGCGTGCCCGAACTTCCGCACCCAGACCGGCACTTCGGCTTCACGACAACGCAACTGTGGCGTAGATGCACGGCCGAGGGGCGGAGTCGGGCACCTCGGGACCGCACAGTCCAGGCAGCGGGCGCTGCTCAGCCCGCCGTTCCTACAGAAAGAGGCCCCCGTGGTATCCAGCCGCTCGTGCACTGGGTGAGCCGCCCCGATCGGCGCTCACTTCCACGTCGCCCGCGGCTTGTCGAACGCGATGCTTCCCCGCGGTGACGGCGTTCCGTGCGCGGGCGCCAAGAGCCGGTACACCGACTGCGCCCGCGCGCTCGGGGCCGCCACGGACGGGGAGGTGCCCACTCCTCGGACGCACGGCATCGACAAGAACGACACTGGTTCCGCCTGGCGCCCGTCATGGCCGAGCAGGCGCTCGCGTCCGGATCCACCAGGAACAACCCAGTCGTGCCCACCGCGGACGAAATCCATGATCTCTACACTCGGATCTACGCCTGACACCCGGCCGGGATGCGTCAGTGCATGTCCGCCGCATCGAGCAGGACGGCCACAGTGGGAGCGATGAGTCCTGTCGATGTGTCGGCTTTGATTCCCGCGCGGGCGCTGGCGCCGTCGAAGACCAGGATCAACTGCCGGGCCAGCAGGTCAGGGTCGCTCGCGCCGCCCTGTTCGGCCTCGGCGCGGAAGAAGGTTGTCAGGTTCTCCTTGACCTGGTGGGCCACCCGGCTCGCAGGGTGGTTCTGGTCCTTGAGTTCGATCTGCACAGCCAGGTATCGACAGCCCTGGAAGTCGGGCTCCTCCGTCTGTGATGCCAGCTGTTCGAAGACGTGCAGGATGCGTTCGCGGGGGGAACGGTTGTCGTCCGCCGTGGGCAGGAGCGTCGCTACGAAGGCGGAGGCGCGCTCCTCCAGGCTCGCAGCCAGCAATTCGCCTTTGGTGTCGAACAGCTGGTACATGGAGCGCTTCGACACTCCTGCTGCCTTGCACAGCGCGTCGACGCCGATGCCGACACCGTCTCGGTAGGTGAGCGTGGCCGCTGCCTCCAGCAGCCGCTCTCGGGGACTTGGCTTCGTCTCGGTTCTCATACTGCGAGGCTAACTCGATTCCGACCAATTGAAAACCGATCGGTTTACAGCGTTCGTCGGGGCGATCTTCGGCTCTTCGGCGCTTCGATGCCGACCCCCGGCCGCGCGGGCGTATGAATACGGCTCCCGCTGCGCCGGGGTGACGGTCTTCTCGGGCGTACACCGGGCGCAGTCACAGCAGCCGCAGGTGACCGCGCCCCTGATGGTCGGCGTGCCCATCGGTCTCGGAAGTTCAGCCCACGCCGGGGGCGCCCGCTACCCGCGATGACCGGTCTTGCCGAAGACGGATCGCGTGGGTGGTAGCGGGCGCCATCTCGGATACGCCCTGTCTCGGTGGAGTCAGGCTCAGTGGGCCATCACAGGCTCGCCCTCCGACGGCGTCAGAGCCCGGTTCGGGATCAGGAACGCCGAGAGTACGGCGCCGATCACGAAGATGCCGGCGCCCCAGGCCAGGGTGGCCGTGTAGCCCTCGACCCCGGCCTGCGCCATGGTCAGCGCGCTGGGCTTGTGGGAGGTCAGGTAGTCGGTTGTGGCCGAGGAGGCGACGGTGGTCAGCAGCGCCGTGCTGATCGAGCCGCCGACCTGCTGGCTGGTGTTGATCAGTGCTGAGGCGACGCCCGTGTCCTCGTGGTGCACGCCTGAGGTCGCACCCTGGAACGCGGTGGTCATCACCGCACCGATGCCGAGACCCAGCAGGATCATGCCGGGCATGATGTGGGCGACGTAGGTGCTGTCCAGGGTGAGCTGGGTCAGCAGGGCCATGCCGGATGCGGAGACCAGGAACCCGGCGGTGATCACGATCTTGGGGCCGACCCTGGGCAGCAGCAGCGACGGCGCCGTGGTCGACGAAGCGACGATGCCGACGACCATCGGCAGGAACGCCAGACCGGCCTCGATCGGCGAGTAGCCGATGCTGGCCTCCAGGTAGTAGGTCAGGAACAGGAAGATCGAGAACATTCCCATGCCCAGGACGAACACCGCCAGGAACGCGCCACCGCGGGTCCGGTCCAGCACGAGTCGCAGCGGCAGCAGCGGATGCGCGACCCGGGTCTCCAGCCACACGAACACCGCGAGCAGCACCACGCCGCCCGCCAGGGACCCGAGGGTGACGGGGTTGGTCCAGCTGGTGGATTCGACGTGCGCGAAACCGTAGACGATGGCGAACAGCGCGGCGCTGACCGTGATGGTGCCCGGGATGTCGATGCGGGGCCGTTCGGTGACCGCGGGCTTGGCCAGCAGCAGCAGCGCGCCGAGGAGCGCGACGCCCGCGAAGATGACGTTCACGTACATCACCCAGCGCCACGACGTCCATTCGGTGAGCATGCCGCCGAGCAGCAGCCCGACCGCGGCACCCGCACCGGCCAGCGCGCTGAAGATGCCGAACGCCTTCGGCCTCTCGGACGGCTGGGTGAAGGTCACGCTGAGCAGTGAGAGGGCCGCGGGTGCCAGCAGCGCGGCGAACAGGCCCTGTGCCACGCGTGCCCCGACGAGGACTTCGAAGCTGCCGGCCGCTCCGCCGACGACGGACGCGCCCGCGAAACCGACCAGGCCGGTCACGAAGGTGGTGCGTCGGCCGAACAGGTCACCGAGTCGGCCGCCGAGCAGCAGCAGGCTGCCGAATGCCAGGGCATAGCCCGTGATGACCCACTGCCGACTGCCATCACTGAAGCCGAGGTCGTGTTGCGCCGCGGGCAGCGCGATGTTCACGACGGTCGCATCCAGCGTGACCATGAGCTGAGCCGTGCCCAGGACGACAAGCACCCACCAGCGCATGGCATGTGAGCCGCGGCGGCCCGAGTCTGTTTTCCCGGAGGCGGGCGCCTCGCGGTCGAAGGTGGTACTCACTTTTCCCCTTAGTTGCTGGTCGTAGGCTGGACACCAGTCGGAAACCGATCTGTTTCCACATAGGAAAACAGATCGGTTTCCCGAGCGCAAGTGAACGGATCGTCTACGACGGAGGAGTGGCCCGTAACACCCAAGCCTGCGCCGGCTGCCGGTACCGTCTCGACGCGCGACCGGCTGCGCTACTCGCAGCCCTCGCCATGCTGGGACCGAAGACCAGCGCCTCTCGCCGTGCCAGCCGATGGTTCGGGGTAGTCCACCTCTTGGGCTTGCGCATGGAAACCGATCGGTTTACGGTTGATGGAAACCGATCGGTTTCTCGCCGTGGAGGCAATCATGACCGCGCTCAATGGCGCACGCGTGTTCGTCCCCTCGACGGGGTCGAGACGGGCGCGTACGAGGGTCTCGCCGACGACATCTCTCGGCAGGTCAAGGCCGGCCTGGCCGGCGATCTGGCAGGACAGTACGCCCAGCCGGCGCAGTAGGCGCAGACCAGAGTGAACGGGCGGATCGGGCGTCGTCGGCGCATAGTCCGCCCTACCGGACCGAACCTGAGTCACCTTTCCGTAGTGCACAAACAAGGAGTCGGCGAGATGCCCAACCACGAGACCCGTCCTGCGATTCACATTCCCGGGGCCACCAGTCACACGATCGCCCCGCGCGCAGGACGTCACAACCACGAAGGCACACTGCGCTACCTCAGAGCGGGTACCGGTGCTCCCGTGGTCCTGCTGCACACCGTGCGCACGCAGGCCGAGCACTTCCGCTCCCTCATCCCGCTGATCTCGGACCGGTACACCGTGTACGCCCTCGACCTGCCGGGGATGGGCTACTCCGAGATCGTGCCCGGTGCGTCCTACGACGAGCCGGCGATGCGCGCGGGCGTCGAGCGGCTCCTCACCGAACTCGACCTGCACGACGTCACGTTGGTCGGGGAGTCCATGGGGGCGGTGCTCGCCCTGACCACCGCGGCCGATCTGCCGGAGCGGGTACGGCGCGTCGTCGCGGTCAACACCTACGACTTCCGCGACGGCATCGCCCGCTCCAGCCTCCTCGCCCGTGTGGTGGTCGGCGGTGTTCTCGCGCCGGGGGTGGGCCCGGTGGTCGCCCGGGTCGAGCCCAAGCCCGCCCTCCGCAGGGTCCTGCAGGGTGGCCTGGGCGACAAGAGCGCACTGCAGGAGGACTACCTGGACGAGCTCCTCCGGGTGGGCAGCCGACCCGGCTACCCGGCCGTCGCCCGGGGCGTGTACCAGGCCCTGCCCAGCCTCATCGCCGCCCGCTCGCGCTACCCCGAGGTCAAGGCCCCCGTCCACCTCGTCTACGGCGAGAAGGACTGGTCCCGGCCCTCGGACCGCGAAGCCAACAAGAAGCTCCTGCCCGCCGCCGAGTTCACGCAGGTGCCGGGAGCGGGCCACTTCATCGCCGTGGAAAGGCCCGAGGTCCTGGCGGACCTGCTGAACGCGGAGGCGTGATCCCCCGTGGACGCGACGGAGGTGCCGACGGCGCGGCCCTCCGTGCGACTGGCTGCCATGGGATCTCCGCCGGTCCTCGCGTCCTCCGGTGGCCGTGCCGGACGCAAGCTCCGCGGCCGGCCTGATCTCAGTTGCTGTCGGGCACCATCGAGACAACGACCTTGCCGGCCTTGGTGCGTCCCTGCTCGACGTACGCCATTGCGTCGAGCGTCTCGTCGAACGGGAAGACCCGGTCGATGACGGGGCGGAGCTTCCCGCTGTCGTAAAGGGCGCCGAGCTTGCGCAGCTGCGAGCCGTTGGCCTGCATGAAGAAGAACTGGTAGCGCACGCCCAGGGCCTTGGCCTGCTTACGGACCTTGCGACTGAGGGTGTTCATGACGAGACCCATGAACGAGGGGGCGCCGAGCTGCTTGGCGAAACCGGAGTCCGGCGGGCCGGCGACGCCGATGGCCAGGCCGCCGGGCTTCAGTACGGTCAGCGATTTCTCGAGGTTGGACCCGCCCAGGGAGTCCAGCACCAGGTCGTAGCCGGACAGCACCTTCGAGAAGTCCTCCTTGGTGTAGTCGACGACGACGTCGGCGCCGAGGCTCCTGACCAGCTTCTCGGTATCGGTGTTCGTGGTTGTCGCCACGGTGGCGCCGAGGTGCTTGGCGAGCTGGATGACCGTCGAGCCGAGGCCACCGGCGCCGGCGTGGACGAGCACCTTCTGCCCCGGCTTCACGCGGCCATGGTCGACAAGGATCTGCCAGGCGGCCAGGGCCACCAGCGGCACCGCGGCTGCCTCCTGCGGCGAGAGCGAGGACGGCTTGGGCGCTACATCGTCCTGGTCGATCGCGATGAACTCGGCGAAGCCTCCGATCCGCAGGTCGCGCGGGCGGGCGTAGACCTCGTCGCCGACTTCGAGGCCGCGTACGGCGGAGCCGACCCGCGTCACGACGCCGGCCAGATCGTGGCCGAGTACGAACGGGCGCTTGTACTTGAGGAGTTGCTTGAACTCCCCGTTGCGGACCATCTTGTCCAGCGGGTTGATGCTGGCGGCGCTCACCTTGACCAGGACGTCGCGGTCCCCGACGGTGGGCTCGGCTACCTCCGCGGCGCGCGCGCCGTCCTTGCCGTACTTCTCGACGACGAATGCCTTCATGTCAGCCACCCTTCTCTGTGCTGTGCTCGGTATGTTTTTGGCGGTCGATGCAACCGCTACGCCGGCATGGACCGGGGAGATGACGCGGGAAACCCGCAAGGCAAGCAGCGCGCGTGCGGCCGGTTTGATCCGCGGTCATGACGCTACTGTCTGAGTATGGAAAAGTAAACTCAGGTGAGGTTAGAATCACCCGCATGGATGCGTGGACCGAAGTTCTCCAGGACACCGGCATGGACGCCCGTCTCGACCGGGACGTGTCGAACTGCTCGATCGCACGGACCCTTGAGATCGTGGGCGAGAAGTGGACGATCCTGATCCTCCGCGAGGTCTGGTACGGCTCGTCCCGCTTCAGTGAGTTCGAGCGCGTCCTCGGCTGCCCTCGCAACCTCCTCGCGACGCGGCTTCGCATGCTCGTGGAGGAAGGGATTCTCGCCACCGAGACCTACAAGGAGCCCGGCGCGCGGAGTCGGCCGAAGTACGTGATCACGCCCAAGGGCGCGGATCTCGTCCCGGCCGTGATGGGACTCCTGCAGTGGGGCGACCGATACCGTGCCGACCCGGAGGGGCCCGCTGTTCTGTCGCGGCACCGCGAATGCGGCGCGCATGTCGACGTGCAGTTGCGCTGCGAACAGGGTCATTCAGTGAAGGCGGAGGACATCGAGAGCCTCCCCGGCCCTGCCTTTCGCATGAAGCACCCCGGGTGAGCTTCGGGAGGTGGCGTCAGGCGATGGGCGCGAACTCCTTCCCGGTCACATGATGATGGCGGCGCTCCCCAGGCGGGGGCGCCGCCATCATCGTATGAAGTGCTGCCGGGGGCGTCAGCCCTTCATCAAGGGGACGGCACGTGCCGGACGGTGCGCCCGCACTCCTCCAAATCTCACGACATGGCACGACACGACACGACACGACACGACCCGACGCAGACGCGGACGCCCCCAGGACCCGGCAGCCGGCTCAGGACCCGGACGCACTTACCCAGCGGTGATAGGCGTCCACGTCGACGTTGCTGCCGCACACGATGGTGACTACGTGTCGGCCGGCGAAGCGGTCACGGTCTTCGAGGATCGCCGCGATGCCGAGCGCGGCCGAGGGTTCGACGACGAGGCCGGCATGGTCGAAGAGCATCCGCATACCGGCGATGATCGACGCCTCCTGGACCAGGACGGCGTCGTCGGCGACCAGGAGGAGATCGTCCAGGACGGCCGGGATGGGACGCCGGCCTGCGACGCCGTCAGCGATGGTGTCGGTCGAGTCGGTGGTGATGACACGACGGCTGCGCCACGAGTGTGTCAGCGCCGGTGCGCCCAGCGGCTGGACGCAGATCACCTCGACTTCGGGTGCCAAGGACTTCATGACATGACCCACGCCGGTGGCCAGTGCCCCGCCGCCGAGGGCAATCAGGACGGTGTCGAACGACGGCGCGGTGTCCACCAGTTCCAGGCCGATGGTCGCCGCACCCTCGCAGGTCTCGATGTCCAGGCTGTCTTCGAGCAGTCGGATGCCGTCGTACCGCGCGATGGTTGCCGCCCGCTCGCGTGCCATCTCGTGGTCGCCGTCCACCAGTTCCAGCCTGGCGCCCAACGCGCGGATGCGATCGAGCTTGGCCGCAGTCGCAAAGCGGGATGCCACGACGGTCACGTCGAGCCCCCGGTCGCGAGCGGACCAAGCGAGGGCTTGGCCGAGGTTGCCCGCGCTGGCGCACACCACGGCTCGTGGACCTTTGTCGGCGAGCAGGCAGGCGACTACCTCGGTGCCGCGGGCCTTGAAGCTGCGGACAGGGTTCGCCGTTTCGAGCTTGATGCTCACGGCGCACCCGAGGTCGGGCTCCATCGCCTCGCAGCGGTACAGCGGAGTGTCGAGAAAGATCGGGTCGATCACCCGGCGAGCAGCCCGGATCCGAGCAGTGTCGAGGCGCGTCTCCTGCACGACACAGAAGCGTAGCTCCGTCGGCGCTGTTGCATTGAGCAATCGTCAAGAACTGCGGTTCGGGTGACGCGTGATCAGGCAACGAGCGATCCCGTCGATTACCGCACGGTGAAGTCTGCGCAGCCACGGGCCGCCCCGCAACGGAACTCGCCCCTCTGACGGGATTGTGGGCCGCCACCGCGACGGCCCACAACGACGTCGGGGTACATCAGGACCCGGCAGAGACCGCGGCGGCGTGGGCAGCCCGCAGTGAAGCTTTGTCGATCTTTCCGACCGCGTTCTTCGCGATCGCCTCCACCACGAAGAACGCGGTCGGGCGCTTGTAGCCGGTGAGGCTGCGTGTGCAGAGGTCGTTGAGCGCCGACGGATCGACGGTCGAACCCGGTCGAGGCTGGACGTAGGCGACGACCACCTCTCCCCACTTCTCGTCGGCTACGCCGATCACGGCGGCCTCGAGCACCGACGAGTCGCCGGCGAGCACGTCTTCGATCTCCTTGGGGTAGATGTTCTCCCCGCCACGGATGATCATGTCCTTCGAGCGCCCGACCAGGCTCAGATAGCCCTCGGCGTCGAGATGGCCCACGTCGCCCGTGTGCAACCAGCCGTCGACGATGACCTTGGCCGTTTCGTCCGGGCGGCCGAGGTAGCCACGCATGACGTTGGGGCCCCTCACCACGACCTCACCGTCCATGCCCTGGGCCAGCTCCGTACCGTCGGCGTCAAGGATCCGGATCTCCTGCCCGGGGAAGGGGAGTCCCACGGTTCCGGCGCGTCGAGGGCCGGCGACGGGGTTGATGGTGGAGCCGCAGGTCCCCTCGGAGAGTCCGTAACCTTCGATGAGCGGAAAGCCGTACCGGGCCTCGAACCGGGTCAGCAACTCGGCGGAGGCAGGTGCCGCGCCGCAGACTCCGAAGCGCAGGGACGAGGTGTCGGGCCGGACGTCGTCCGGGAGCGCCGCGAGCATGCTGTAGATCGTCGGGACGGCGCTGAAGAATGTCGGGCGCTCACGCTCGACGACGTCGAAGAAGGACTTCGGATTGAACCTGTCGGCGATGACGACGCTCGCCATCGCGAGCAACGGCGTGAGGATGCTGACCACGATGCCGTTGACGTGGAAGAGCGGCAGGATCAGCAGGCACCGGTCGTCCGGTCCGACCTGGAGGGACTGACGCCCCATCTCCACCATGGCGTCGATGTTGGCGTGGTCGAGCATCACGCCCTTGGGTACCCCTGTGGTGCCGCTGGTGTAGATGAGGAGGGCCAGCGCGGACGGGTCCGCACCCGGCGGCTGATCCTCATCCGCGGGTTCCTCTTCGTACAGTTCGCCGACGGCGAGTGTGGCGACACCGTCCCCGACACCGGTGCCGCCGTCCTCGACCACGAGCAGGCGTGCGCTGGAGTCGGCGATCTGGCGGGTGACCTCGACGTCGGTCATGCTCGGGTTGACCGGCGTGATGGTGGCGCCCAGCCGCCAGGCGGCGAACAGCAGGAGCACGAACTCGACGCGATTCGTCAGCTTGAGGGCCACGACGTCACCGGGACCGACCCCGAGGTCCCGGAGGTGAGAAGCCGCCGCTCGGACGCAACGCAGCAACTGAGCGTTGGTGAGGGCTTGGCGGCCGTCCGAGACCGCGGCCCCCTCTGGGTCGTAAGCCGCGCGGCGGTCGGGCAGAGAAGCGAAATTCATGGCGAGCGTACCTGTCTCGGTGTGATGCGATCCGGTCACGGAGCCGACGCGGCGGTTGCCGGGGCCAGCTGACGGCTGAGGAACTCGACCTGGTCGCGCACCAGTTCCTCGAAGGTCTCGCCGGTGTAGAAGTCGAAGTGGCCGGCTTCGTACCTTCTGATCTCTCCCTTGGGCGCGGTGCGCGCATACCGGAGGGTCTGGGCGGGAGGGGTGACGGAGTCGGTGTCGCTGACGCAGAAGAGGATCGGCATGGCGACCTTCTTGGCCGCACGCCCCGGCCGGTAGGTGGCGATGGTCGGGATGACCCTTGCTGCCACCTCGTTGCGGAACGTCGTCCCCGTGGGCTGGAGCGCCTGGTATCCGGGCAGGGCGTCGGGGGCGTTCATGAGGGCCGGCGAACCGGGGGCGCCGGCGATGGGCACCATCACGGGTGCCTTCCCGCGGATCCGTGTCGCCAGATCTCGGGCGAGCACTGGAGTGATCCTGAGCGAGGCGAGGGGGCCCAGTGCGAGTGCGGAGGCGAGACCGTCGGTGAACGGGCACTGGGCCACGGCCGCGCGCAGTTCGGGATGGCGTGAGGCGACGGTGATGGCGTGGCCGCCGCCGAAGGAGCTGCCCCAGACCGCGACACGGGAGCGGTCGACGTCGGGGCGGGCCTTGACGTAGGCGAGGGCGGCATCCCAGTCGGCGAGTTGCCGCTTGATCGACAGGAGCTGGCGGGGGTGGCCGCCGCTGTCGCCGAAGTGCCGATAGGTGAAGGCCACGGCCGCGATTCCAGCCTGTGCGAAACGCTCCGCGAAGGCGTCCAGGCGCATTTCGCGGGTGGCGCCGAGGCCGTGGCCGAGGACGACGACGGGCGGGGAGGTGACGCCTGTGGGGAGGTAGAGCCAGCCGGCACATCTGCTGTCGCCGGAGGGGAATGTGATGTCGCGGCGGGTGAAGGAGTGCGGAGTGGTCATCGTCGGCTCACCGTCCGTTCGCCGAGGGGCGCCCGGACACACTGCCCGAGGCGAGTGCCTGCGCGTAGGTGCCCGGCTTGTAGAGCGGGAGTTCGCCGGTGACGTCCGTCGTCGCCATGTAGTTGAGCATCAGTTCCTGGCCTTCCTTCGACATGACCCTGGTGAAGAACTCGGCGCGTTCGACATGCAGGCCGTCCTCCAGCGACATCGATCCGCCGAAGTACACCGACCTCTTGGCGGCCGCGACCGAGCCCTTCGTCCGCTTGCCGAAGTGCTCCGCGAGTTCGACCGCCTGCGCGACGACCTTGTCCTGCGGAACGACCTTGTCCACCGCCCCGTTGGCGAGAGCTTCCGCGGACGTGAACGGCTTGCCCTCGAGAATCGCGGCCAACGAGCGGTGGGTGCCGATCAGACGGGTCAGCCGCTGGGTGCCGCCCCCGCCCGGGATGATGCCGAGGAGGATTTCCGGCTGGCCGATGAAACAGTCCGTGTCGGCCATGACCCGCAGGTCGCACGCCCAGGCGAACTCCGCGCCGAGGCCGAGGGCGGAACCGTTGAGTGCGGCGACGAAGAGGACGCCGCTGCTGTTCATCCGGAGGAAGGTCCTGTGCAGGCGTTCCAGTTGGAGGGCTCCCCGCATCGGGGTCCTGCGCATCACGGACCGGAGGAGACGTGAGCGGTCCACGCGCTTCGCCATGCGTACGACGGCGGCGGCACCGCGCCGGCCGACCGTGGGGCTCGCGGCGCCCTCTTCCTGAAGCCACTGGACCGCGGCGTGACTGACGAACCGCTCCGGATGCGCGCCGGTGAAGACGACGGCACGGATGCCCGGATCGCGGTCGACCCGGTTCACCAGCCTGTCCAGCTGATTGGCGATGTCGAGGCCGAATACCTGGTGCGGGCCACCGTCGACCCGGACGACCAGGACGGCTCCCCGGTCCTCGATCTCCAGTTGGCCCTTGTCTTTGTACGGCATGAATTCTGCTCCCGTGCTGAGTCCATGAGGGTGAAAATGCGTCGGGACATTCGCGGACGCGTTCCCGGCGAGGGGGATCGGGCGGTCCCAGCGGGCCGTGTCCGCACCGGCGGCAGCGTCTGGGACAGTGCGTGATGACGTGTCCAGGGGCGCGCGCCTGTATACGGGTCGGCATGTCGCGTGTGATGTGTACTATTGCCCTGAAGAATCAGATAACCAAGTTATTTCAGGCGTGTCAATGGTGGAGGCGTGCGAGATATGGCAGGGCGGGCGAGGCTCGATGACGCACCGGAGCGGCTTGTGCAGGCGGCCATCGGTCTGTTGGCCGAGCAGGGACCGTCGGCTGTCAAGGCGCGTGCGGTGGCTTCCGCGAGCGGGCTGTCGACGATGGTGGTCTACAGCCACTTCGGTGGGATCCCCGAACTGATGGGCGCCGTTGTCGACCATGGGTTCAAGGAACTCGGCAGAGCGTTTGTCCGGGTGCCGGTGACGGAGGACCCGATCGCGGATCTCTTTGTCATGGCCTTGTCCTGTCGTCGGCTGGCTCGCGAGAACCCTCACCTCTACGACCTGATGTTCGGGCTGTCCACTCGTGCGACGTACCGGCCCCTGTCGGATGCGGACCTTCGCCTGAGTGGGCGCTCGCCGGCTTTTCGGGAGGCCTACGCTCACGTCACCGCTGCGTGCGAACGGCTTGTGGACTCCGGCCGGGTCGAGCGGCAGGAACCCGAGGTCGTGGCCGCGCAGTTGTGGAGCCTGGTCCACGGTTACATCACCCTTGAGTTGGCCGATCACTTCGTCGAGTTCGAGGACGCGGTGGTGCAGGTCCTGCTGCCGCTGGGCGTGAACTTCTCCGTCGGCCTGGGCGACTCGCGGGAACGTGCCGAGGCCTCGCACCAGGCCGGCTCGCTCCTCTACGACTCGCTCGTTGAAGGTCGTTGAAGGTGTTGAAGCTCGATTGAGGGCAGGGTGTTCAGGGTGCCCCGAGCGTGACTAGGACGGCTTGGTCTCCGCAGCGCGGGCATCGCTGCCCGGTGTGAGCTGGTCATGCCTCCCCAGCGCCGCGACCTCCCGTTCGAGGGAGGGAACCGACCGGGCCGCGAAGCGCCTCGCCCAGGGCCACGCCAACGGCGAGTTCAGCGCCGCCTTCGCCCAGTTGGCCACGACGACCGCGCGCGGGACGTACACACGGCTGCGTCGGCGCACGAGCCCGTCGACGATCGCGGCAGCCGCCCGGTCGGCGCTCGTGGTGACGTTGCCCGGGTAGGGCAGCCGTTGGCGCAGGCTCTGGAACGACGGGAGGTCCGCCTCGGCGCCGCGGACGAGGTCCGTGTCGATCCAGGAGGGGTGCACAAGGCCGACCGTGACCCCGAGGTGCGCCACCTCCTGGCGGTAGGTGAGGGCGAGGAGTTCAGCCGCGGCCTTGCTCGCGCCGTAGGAGGCCATCGCGGCGAGCGGCATGAAGGACAGCGCGGATGCCACGACCAGCACATGGCCGCGGCTGCGCTCCAGGTGCGGCGTCGCGTACTTGAGGGTGCGGAAGACGCCGTTCAGATTGATGTCCAGGACCCGCTCGAACGACGCCTCGTCCGTCTGTCGCACCGTTCCGTACGCCACCACGCCGGCGTTGGCGACCACGAGGTCGATGCCGCCCATGACCTCCGCTGCCTCGTCGATCGCCGACCGTAGAGCGGCGCCGTCGCGTACGTCGGCCTCCCGCCAGGACGCGGTGGGGCCCAGGTCGTCAGCGAGGGCGCGCAACCGATCGGGCTCCAGGCCGATCACGGTCACTTGGGCCCCTCGGACGGCGGCGAGGCGGGCCACTTTCTCGCCGATGCCGCGTGCTGCTCCGGTGACAACCAGTTTTCTGCCCAGCAAGTCACGTTTCATGGCGGCAACATAACTTCGTTATTGATAGAGCGCAAGACGTCGTTCACATCAGCGCCGTGCTGACCTGCTGGGTCTCCTGACCGGACGAACCTATGCTGGCTGTCATGAGGCGGACATCCTTTGCGCAGTGGCCCTGCTCGATCGCCCGGACCATGGACCTGCTGGGGGACTGGTGGACGCCCTTGGTGCTGCGGGAGGCGTTCTACGGGATCGGGCGGTTCGACGCTTTCCAGGATTCGCTGGGGATCGCCCGCAACACGCTCGCGGACCGGCTGCGCCGTCTGGTGGAGGAGGGGCTGCTGGAGAAGCGGCCCTACCAGACGGAGCCCGTTCGTTACGACTACGTGCTTACCGAGAAGGGCCGCGATTTCTACGGCGTGCTGCTGGTGATGAACCGGTGGGGGGACCGTTGGCTGGCCGGCGAGGCGGGCCCGCCGGTGTCCATGCATCACGATGCGTGCGGCCAGGAGACGCACGCCGAGGTGGTGTGCGCGGCATGCGGGGATCCGATGACGGCGGACAACACTCACCCCCGGATGGGGCCCGGCTACCCGCCGCATCTGGCCGAGCGGCCGGATGTGCGGGAGCGTTTCGCGGGCTGACGTGTCATGGCGCGGAGCGGGCGCCTCCCCTTGACAAGTAAGTCTATCTACGCAACTTTGCTGGTCAGTTACTTACCTGAGAGTTCTCGGTGACTGGAGGCCGCGGAGTCATGGAGTGGACGGGTGCGCGCTATGCGGACAAGCCGACAGCGGAGGTCCACACCTGGATCGCCGCCCCGCCGACACGGGTGTGGTCGCTGGTGTGCGACATCGAGCTGATGCCGCGGAACAGCTCCGAGCTGCAGTCGGTGCAATGGCTGGACGGCCGGAGCGGCCCCGCGCTGGGAGCCCGATTCATCGGCCGGAGCAAGCACGAGGCGCTGGGGGACTGGACCACCACCTCCCACATCGTCGAGTACGAGCCGCCCGGAGTGCTCGCCTGGGCGGTCGAGGATCCCCAACACCCCACCGCGCTATGGCGGTTCACGCTGGAGCCGCAGAACGGCGGCACTCTGCTGCGGGAATGGATGCAGATGGGTCCCGCCCGCTCGGGCCTCTCCTTCGCCATCGATCGCATGCCGGAGAAGGAGCAGAAGATCGTCTTCGTGCGCATGCGGGAGTTCGAGGCCAACATGGCCGTCACCATCGAAGAGATCAAGAAGCTGGCCGAGAGCAGCGCCCAGGCCTCGGACAAGGCGGGCCTGTGATGCGTACCTCCACCACGATCGAAGCGTCCGGGGGCGACTGGCGGGAGATCGTCGACTACGTCACCGAAGCGGAGAAGCTCGGTCTGGACATCTGCTGGGTGGCCGAGGCGTGGGGCTCGGAGGCACCCTCGCCGTTGGGCTACCTTGCCGCCAAGACCGAACGCCTGCTTCTCGGTTCGGGCATCATCCAACTCGGCACCCGCACCCCGATGGCCATCGCCCGCGCCGCGATCACGTTGTCGCAGATCTCCCAGGGGCGCTTCCTCCTCGGACTGGGCCCCTCGGGACCGCAGGTGGTCGAAGGGCTGCACGGCGTGCCCTTCGACCGGCCGCTTTCCCGGATGCGCGAGACCGTCGAGATCGTGCGGCAGGCCGCCTCGGGCGACAAGATCTCCTACGTCGGGCGCGAATTCCGGATCCCGCTGCCGGGCGAGGCGAAACCCATGCGTCTGTCGATGCGAGCCGAGCACGACATCCCCGTCTACCTCGCGACGCTCTCGCCGAAAATGCTGCACCTGACCGGTGAGATCGCGGACGGCTGGCTGGGTACCAGCTTCGTGCCCGAGGGCGCCAAGGCGGCGTACTTCGACCACTTGGACGAGGGACTGACCGCAGCCGGTCGAAGCCGCTCGGACCTCGACATCTGCCAGGGTGCCGAGGTCGCCTTCGCGGATGACGAGGGCACGCTTCGCGTGATGGTGGCCGGACGCAAGAAGGAGCTGGCCTTCAGCCTCGGCGGCATGGGATCCGCGACCACGAACTTCTACAACAACGCCTACAGCCGCCAGGGCTGGGCCGAGGTCGCGGCCGACGTCCGCAGCCGCTGGCAGGCCGGGGACCGGGACGGCGCGGCCGCCCTCGTCACCGACGAGATGGTGCTGGCGACCACGCTCATCGGGACCGAGGACATGGTGCGCGAGCGACTGCGCGTGTGGCGCGACGCAGGTGTCGACACCGTCCGCTTCTACCCCGCCGGCGACACCCTCGAAGCCCGACTCGCCACCCTGGGCCGGGCCATCGAGCTGGTCCGGGACATCGAGGTCGGGGCGGCACGGTAGGCGCGGATCACGCCGCCGAGGAGGACCGCTATGCGTCGGCGCTGTCCGGGAGGCTCTGGTTCAGGTCAACCGTGGCGCTGACGTCTTCGGCCGCCAGGCCGGACATCAGCAAGGCGATCGCCCGGAACGTCCTGGTCAGGGCGGACTCCCGGTCCGTCGCGGCGGCGATGATCTGGTTGCCCTCGCACAGGCCGGCCAGCAGTAGGCGTGCGGTGGTGGCGACGGGTACGTCCGGCTTCAGATCGCCGCGTTCGGCCAGAGCGGTCAGCAGTCGTTCGATCGGCGGCTGGGCGACGGCGTCGTTGATCTGCCGGTACCGCTCTCCCAGGACCGAGGGCGCCTGGACCATCAGCTCACGGTGCAGAGGGTCGTCGATGGTCCGCCGCAGGAAGGCGTGCGTCAGGTTGGACACGGCGGTCATCGCGGAACCGTCCGGCGAGGCGCGGACCGCTTCCGACGTCGCGTCGCTCAGGGCCCCGACCTGCTCAAGCAGCTCCGTGTAGAGCTCGGCGAACATCGCCTTCTTGTCCGGGAAGTGGTGGTAGAAGGTGCCCTTGCTCACCAGCGCGGCCCCGGTGACGGCCTCGACGGACGTGTCGGCGAATCCATTGTCGACGAACAGCTTGCGGGCGGCCGCCACCAGGTCTGCCCGGGTCTGCTCCGCGTACATCTGCCGTCGGTTTGGCCCTCTCATGCCCACCATCGTATATTCGATGACCTGAGGTCAGTGAATGACTCTTGGTCAGTCGATGGCGGTCGGGACGACGTCCTCCGGAAGGCAGGCGGAGCCGTGGAGAAGCGCAGGATCGTGTTGCTGGGCGCAACCGGATACACCGGGCAACGGGTGCTCCGGGAGCTGCTGGCCAGAGGTGAGAAGCCGACCCTGGTCGGGCGCAGCCGAGCCAGGATGCTGACCCTGGCCGAGCGCTTCGAGGTGGACCTGGCCGTGGCCGAGGTCGACGTCACCTCGACAACCGAACTCGCGCGCCTCCTGGAGCCCAGTGACGTGGTCGTCTCCACGATCGGGCCGTTCATGCAGCTCGGGATGGCCACGGTCACGGCAGCCGCGCGAGCCGGTGCGCACTACTTCGACTCCACGGGGGAGGGGACCTTCGCCCGCCGCGTCCTCCTGGAGCTGGACTCCGTCGCGGCGGACCGGGGAGCGACCCTCGTGCCCGCGTTCGGCTACGACTACGTGCCGGGCAACCTCGCCGGAGCGCTCGCCCTGACGCGGGCGGGCGAGCGGGCCCGCCACGTGGAGACCGGCTACTTCATCACCCGTCCCGGGCGCGGGGACGACCTGCGCTACCGCAGCACTCTGCGCGACGCCTTCACCCTTACCACGGGGGGCACGCGACAGACGCTGGTCGGCGCGGCGGCCGAGGACGGGTTCGCCTATCGCAGCCCGCGCCCCGGGATGTCCGCCCGCGTGGTCGACGAGCGCCCCGCCAAACGAGTGCGTACCTTCCACTACGGCGGTGTGAAGCGCGTCGCCATGACCGTCCCGGGTACGGAGCATCTCGGACTGCCGGAGATCTTCCCGCAGTTGGAGAGTGTCGAGGTGGGGCTGGGCTGGTTCGGTCGATGGACGCGACCGGTACAGATCGCCGCCACGCTCCAGGCGCCGCTGCTGCGTTCGGCGAAGGTCCGGGCAGCGCTGGCGCGGTGGTCCGAGCGGCTCCCGGGATCGGACCGCGAACCGGACCCCGACGGCCGTTCCCTGGTGATCGCCGTCGCCCGCGACAGCGGCGGCAGGCCCCTGGCGACGACGGCCCTGACCGGTCCGGATCCGTACGAGATGACGGGATCCCTCCTGGCCTGGGGCGCCGTCCACGCGGCGGCGCCGGATGCCGTCCTCAAGCCCGGCGCGCACGGCCCGGTCGCGGCCTTCGGGCTCGACACCCTCAGGCTCGGTGCCATGGAGGCCGGGGTGCACGAGGTCGACGCCGCGTCGGCCCGCCGTCGATGACTGCCGTACGGGCATAGATCACGCCATCGGGACGCTGAAGCGGAGGCCCCGGGAGACTGCCGCCGAGGCGGTCGACCGTGCGGTCGCCTCCCTCGCCTGGGGCGGTCGCTTGCGGCGGGCGGTAGCGCAAGCCACCGTTGTTGAGTTGATGACAGGTTGTTCGATCGGGAGCGAGCCGCCCCTCGCGGGGGGACCGGTCGCCCCAGCGGAAAGGAACCGTCCATGGACGAGCAGGGTGAGCGCTTCGACGTCGTCGTACTCGGCGCGGGCCCCGGCGGATATGTTGCCGCCATCCGGGCCGCCCAGCTGGGCAAGCGTGTCGCGGTGGTCGAGGAGAAGTACTGGGGCGGTGTCTGTCTGAACGTGGGCTGTATCCCCACCAAGGCCCTGCTGCGCAATGCCGAACTGGCACACATCTTCACGCGCGAGGCGAAGACCTTCGGCATCAAGGTCGACGGCGAGGTCTCCTTCGACTACGGCGAGGCGTTCCGCCGCAGTCGCAAGGTCGCGGACGGCCGGGTCAAGGGCGTCCACTACCTGATGAAGAAGAACAAGATCACGGAAATCAGCGGTCGCGGCACGTTCCTCGACCCGCACACGATCCAGGTGGCCGACTACGACGGCAACACCCGGGCCATCGGCTTCGACCAGTGCATCATCGCCACCGGCGCGACTCCCAAGCTGCTGCCCGGCACCCGCCGCACCTCCCGGGTGGTGACGTTCGAGGAGCAGATCCTCGCCGAGGATCTTCCGCAGTCCATCGTCATCGCGGGCGCCGGCGCGATCGGCATCGAGTTCGCGTACGTCCTGCACAACTACGGTGTGAAGGTCACGATCGTCGAGTTCCTGGACCGGGTCGCCCCGCTGGAGGACGCCGAGGTCTCCGCCGAACTGGCCAAGCAGTACCGGAAGTCGGGCATCGATGTGCTCACCTCCACCCGCGTCGAGTCGATCGACGAGTCGGGCGCGCAGGTCCGCGTCACGGTCACCGGCAAGGACGGCGCCCAGCAGGTCCTGGAGGCCGACAAGGTCCTGCAGGCCATCGGCTTCGCGCCGAACGTGACCGGCTACGGCCTGGAGAACACGGGCGTCAAGGTCACCGAGCGCGGCGCGATCGACGTCGACGGCCGCTGCCGTACCTCCGTCCCGCACATCTACGCCATCGGTGACGTCACCGCGAAGCTGATGCTCGCGCATGCCGCCGAGGCGATGGGCGTCATCGCCGCCGAGACGCTCGCGGGCGCGGAGACCATGGAGCTGGACTATGTGATGATCCCGCGGTCCACCTTCTGCCAGCCCCAGATCGCCAGCTTCGGCTACACCGAGGAGCAGGCGAGGGAGAAGGGATTCGACGTCCAGGTCGCCAAGTTCCCGTTCACCGCCAACGCCAAGGCCCACGGCCTGGGCGATGCGACCGGTTTCGTGAAGCTGATCAGCGATGCCACGCACGGAGAGCTGATCGGCGGGCACCTCATCGGCCCCGACGTCACCGAACTGCTGCCGGAGCTGACACTGGCCCAGCAGTGGGACCTCACCGTCCACGAGGTCGCCCGCAACGTCCACGCCCACCCCACCCTGGGAGAAGCGGTCAAGGAAGCGGTCCACGGCCTCGCGGGCCACATGATCAACATGTAGCGAACGGCGCCGGGCCCCTTGGCACTCGGATCGGTCCCGTGACCTCCGACTGCCAAGGGGCCCGGACATCGCCGCGAAGCGTTCCGGCCGAACTCCGACATCCAGGATGGTCCGCACCGCATGGCGACTCTCCCACCAAGGACGAGCTCATCGGGGCGTACCTGAAGTCACTGATGGACGATCTGCTGCCTGTCCCTCAGTCGCCTGACGATCCGACACCGAGCCCGCGGGACCGGCTCCTCGCCGTCTTCGACTGGGCGCGCCCGGAAACCATCGATCCGTTCCGAGGGTGTCCGTTCCTGAACGTCAGCGACGAAGTGCCCGACCCGGGGCACCCCGCCCATCAACTGCCCACGGCGTACAAGAGGGAGTTCGCCAGTCGGCTTGCGGACATCGCGCGGGACGGCGGGGCCGCCGATCCGGAAGTCCTCGGCGAGCAACTGGCGCTGCTCTTCGACGGCGCGGCGGCACGCGGCACCGCGGTCAACAGCACGCACACCGCCGGGTGCGCGCGATCCATTGCCGAGGTGCTGGTCGATGGCGCCCTCGTTGCGCGCCCTGGCCAACTCTCAGGGTGAGTCTTCGTAGAGGGTGGCAATCGCGACGGCGCGATTGCGCAGTGAGGTGCGCAACGACCCCGGGGCCAAAGCCTCAGCGTCTGTGCCGAGTTGCCACAGCGCCCACTCGGCGTGTCGTAAGTCCTGGAACGTCACCTCCAGCCGCAGTCGGCCGTCTGCGTCGGGTGCTGCGGCGCGGACGGCCACTGCGGTGCTCAGCAGGTCTTCGCGGCGCTCCGGGTTCACCCGTATCAGCACGGAGATATGGTCGCTGGAGAGAAACTGCGCGCAGCGTTCCCGCCACAGCAGGTCCAGATCGACTCGGTTCGGTCGCTGTGCCGGCTCGGGGAGTTCCTCGGCGGCCACCACACGTGACAGCCGATAGGTGCGGTCCGCGCCAGATCTCGTGGCCAGCAGGTAGCCCCGGTCGCGTACGGTGACCAGGCCGATCGGGTCCACCGTGCGCCACTGTGGTGTCTGGTCCGTGGCCGAGTAATGGATACGGAGTTTGTGCCCGGCCAGCACCGCGCGCCGGATCTCGATCATTGCCGTGCCGGGCACCTCCTCAGGCGGGGGCCGGCGTGAAAGCAGGTCGGTCTCCGGTTCGACGAGAAAACGCTGGGCGGCGTCGCTCGCCGTGGCCCGATTGCTTTCCGGCAGCGCGTCAACCACCTTGCGCATGGCCGAAGCGAGCGCCGAGCCGAGGCCGAACACCCGCTCGCCGTGCCCCGATCCGGCGGTCAGCAAGGCAAGGGCCTCGTCATGGTTCAGTCCGGTGAGCTCGGTCCTAAAACCGGGCAACAACGCGAACCCGCCGTGCCGGCCGCGTTCGGCATAGACCGGGACGCCGGCTGCGGACAGCGCCTCGATGTCGCGCAGCACGGTACGGGTGGATACCTCCAGCTCGCGGGCCAGCGTTTCGGCAGTCAGCCGACCACGCTGACGCAGCAGCAGCACCAGCGAGACCAACCGATCGGCGCGCATGCGAAAACCCTATCGAATACATGACCAAGGGTGTCGTGATTTGTTGGAAGGCTCGTGAGCACCGACGTCAACACGATGGCGGTTGTCGCGCCGATGCGCGTACGCACTCCCGATGAATCCAATGGAGCTGATGTGGCAGTGGAACGAACGGCAGTCAACCCGGCGACGTGGTCGGTGGAGATGGGCTTCAACCAGGGTGAGATCGTCTCCGGGCACACCCGGACCCTGTACTGCTCCGGTCAGACCGCGATGAGCGCCGACGGCAAGCCACAGCACGAAGGTGACATGGCCGCACAGTTGGCGCTGAGCCTCGACAACCTGGAGGCCGTGCTCGGTGCGGCCGGCATGTCCCTCGCCAACCTCGTCCGGCTCAACGTCTACACCACCGACGTCGATCTGCTGTTCCCGCACTATGGCGTGCTGGCGTCGCGGTTGGGCGCCGCCGGGGTGGCACCGACCACCACGATGCTCGGGGTAACACGGCTGGCCATCCCCGGCCAGATGATCGAGCTCGAGGGGACCGCCGTCGAGTGATGCGACCTCTCGCCCACGGCGTGACACCGCCTCATCGGCCCACCGGGCTCATCCCGTGGACAGGGTCCGGGCCCTGCGGTATTCGCCGCGTGCGAGCAGGGAGAACGTCACCGTGGCGAGCAGTGCCACGGCGACGATCGCCCACTCCAGGGCGCCACTGTGCTGGTCGGGGTCGACTCCGAAGACTTCCTCGATCCAGTCGGGCCAGATGAGAGTCACCAGGAAGAGCAGCCCGCACACAGCGGCGGCCACTGCCTCGATCCGACCCCGCAAACGCATGTTTCGTGTCATCGCCGTCACCTTCGATGAGTGCCGAGTCGAGGATGGGTTCAGACCGTCGACAGGTCGATTCGGAACATGCCGCGGCCGTGCGTGGCGCTGATCAGCGTCTCGTCCATCCAGAACAGCTGGTCGACAGAGCAGTTGGTCGGGCCTTCGTTGGTCGCCGACCAGGTCACCCCGCCGTCGTCACTGGCGAAGAGCCCGACCTCCGTACCGCAGTAGAGCAATTCGGTACGGCGAGGATGGATGGCGACCGCCCGGATCGGCACGTCCGGCAGCGTCTGCGCGAGCTGCGTCCACCGGGCGCCGCCGTCATGGGTCACCCAGAGGTTGTCCGCCTCGAACCCGCCGAAGGCTACGAAGACGGTGTCCGGGGCCGCCGGATCGACGGTGATGGAGGTGCAGTAGCGACTCGGCCGCAACGGACTGGGCCCGGTCACCCCGACACGCTCCCAAGTCGGAGTCGCCGCCGTGCCGTTGGCGGTGCGGAACAGCATGCCGTTGACGTGCCCTACCCAGATCAGGTCCGAGTTGCCGTGTGCCACCGTCAGCGCGCTGATGTTCGCACCGGCGCTGGGTTTGACGGACCGCCAAGCAGGCCCGGACGTGGGCGTGTTGGTCTCGTTGGCGTTGTTCGTCCGCCATAGCGACAGGCCGCCGGCGAGCAGCCGGTCGGAGTTGTTGGGATCCAGCGTGAACGGGGCGATGAAGAGCGCCTTGTTGTTCTTCGCGTCCGGAATGAGGAAGGGTACCGGCTTCCAGTCCCAGTCCCTGATGTCGTCGTTCCAGAACTGGCCGCTGATGTAGCGGTCGCCACCGGTGTCGTCGCTGGTGCCGCCGTCGATGTTGCGGTGGATGTTCAGGAAGACGTACTCGCCGTAGAACACCTCGGGATCGTCCGGGTCAGCCGCGCACCAGCCACCGTCACCGCCGAAGATCTGCTGCCAGCCGTCGGTGCCCTGCGCGGGGTCGAAGCAGATGGTGCCGTTGTCCTGGGCACCCCCGATGATCTTTCCGCTGAGCCGGTTGCCGGCTCCGGAGTAGAACTGGGTGACGCCGTAGTTGTTGTCCAGCTCGGTCCAGCCATGGACGAACGGTGCCTCCGGCTCAGTACCGGTCTGCGCCAAGTCGTCCGCCTTGAACACTCCGCCGTCGTTGCCGAAGAAGACCGTCCGGTTGGTGGTCCCGTCGTAGGAAGGGTGCGAGACGATGGCGTGGTGGTCGGCGTGCACCGACTGCCCGTCCCACCAGGTGCTGATCTCGGTGATGTGGTCACCGCCGTCCGTGCTGCGCCACAGATCGACGCCGCCGAGCACGACGAGTTTCTCGTTCGTCGGGTCGCCGGCCCACACCGCGTTGCCGTACCAGCCCTGGTCGCCCAGATAGTCGGCCACGTGGCCGCTGAGGTCGAGGGTCTTGCGCGACTGGTAGGTCAGGCCGCCGTCCGTCGAGCGCCAGATACGGCCGCTGGTCATCTGGACCGAGGCGTAGACGATGCGGGGGTCCTTGGCCGCGTAGGCGAGCTCCACCCGGCCCGACCACGGGCCGTGCGTCGCCGACTGCCAGGTCTGTCCGCCGTCGGTGCTGGCGAAGGCCGCGCCGGCGCCCAGCGCTCCCGCGACGGCGCGGCTGCCGTCGGTGGGGTCGAAAAGGACGACGCCGAGCGGGACGTCCAGGACCTGTGTCCACGTCTTGCGCTCTGCGTCGGCGCAGCGGAAAAGGCCGGTAGCGGTGGCCGCGAGGACCACCTCGCCGTTGGGAGAGAGCGCGATCCGGGTCACGGCGCGGAAGTCCGTGGTCTGTGTCGTGGTGATCGGTGCCCAGTTGACGCCGTCGGTGGTCTGGAACACGCCGTTGCCACGCAGCGCGTCGGAGTTGGAGAAACCCTCGCCGGTGCCTGCGTAGATGGTCGTCGGGTCCGTCGGGTCCATGGTCAGGCAGGAGCACGCCAGGTTGCCGAGGAAGTCGTCGACGGGTGCCCACTGCCCTCCGCCGTCCTGGGTGTGCCACACTCCGCCGCCGGAGCTTGCGGCCCACATCTTCAGGGGCTCCTCAGGGTGGATCGCGATGCCGCGAGTACGGCCGCCAATGTTGCCGGGGCCGAGCCACTCCCACTGGGTGAGCTGCATCCCGGCCGTCGGCGTCGGGCCGCCCGCGAGATTCTCGCTGGTCAGACCGGTGGGCACACCCGCGGTCTGTGCAGCGGGGGCCACGCTGTCGTCCATCCGCGAGCGCAACCGGTCGAGGGCGACTCCCTGGGCGTGTGCCGGGACGGTGCCGTCGTCACCGCGGTCCTGTTCGAGCCTGAACTGCCGTCGCGCGTTGGGCAGATCAGGGTAGTTCAGACGACGCAGGGCCCGACGTATCGCCGCGTCCGACAGTCCCAGGAGAGTCCCGTTTGTCGCGCCACGGCTTCTGCGCAGCAGCGGCACCTGCTCGATCCTGATGTTCTTCGCCCGCGCCAGCTGTTCATCGGAGATGGTCATAACGCCCCCAGATGAGGATGCGGTGAACCTCCACCCGAAACACTGCTCGCTGTGCGGAGATCCGGCAATCGAATCCCGGAAAGCGAGTGACGCAACTACGCTCTGCGTCACGTGTGTTGTCACGCTGTGGCCAGAGCTTGCGAGCTCGTCGGCGCGTGCGGTTCGCGACCGGTCGAGTCGAGGGCCTCTCACTATCGTCACCCCGGGGGCCGGGGGGTGCCAACTCTTGGCGGGGCGGTGGCCTGCCCGAACGGCCCGACTCGTCGCACCGGAGTCGTTCAGACCGCGAAACCGGCCCGATTTCAGCCAGCGACGTGAATCCAGGACCACCGTCAGCCGCCCCCGCTGCCATCCCGAAGCGGGGGCGGTCAGCAGCCTCACCGCCACGAGCCAATCAGCGGATCAAGGGCTCTGGGGTGGGCAGTTGGAGGTCTGCTTGAGGGTGGGTTGAGGGAGGCGTTGGTGGGGGGTGGGCGGGGCTAGCGTGTGGTGTGGCGCGGGTTTTTGGCCATGGAAGGGAACGTGCGAGGGCTCGACGACTGTTTGGGGGATGGTGTGAGGATTCAGGTTCTGGGTCCGTTGAGTGCCGAGGTCAACG
>NZ_JBMNDS010000053.1:0-72871 GCF_052543295.1 Streptomyces sp. SAS_270 | reverse complement strand
CCACCCGCTGGAACAGTTCCCACAACTCATCCGGCACCAGCCGCTCAACGATCGAGACCACGACCGGCAGCCTACAGAACCAAATGAGATGACGTCTAATCTTTCCCCATGACAACGGCTCTGATTACGGGTTCGACCGCGGGCATCGGCGCCGCCTTCGCACGGCGCCTCGCGGCCGATGGCCACAACCTCGTCCTTGTGGCGCGCGACACCAAGCGGCTGCGTGAGCAGGCCACCGAACTGCACGACCGGCACGGCATCGAGGCGGAGGTGCTGACGGCCGACCTGGCGACGGACGACGGCATCGAAGCCGTGGCCGCGCGGCTGGGCGACCGCAAGAACGCCGTCGACCTGCTGGTGAACAACGCGGGCTTCGGCAACAAGGGCCGCTACCTCGACGTGTCGATGGCCGACGAGCTGAAGATGCTCAAGGTGCACTGCGAGGCGGTGCTCCGGCTGACCTCCGCCGCGACCGAGGCCATGCGGGAGCGCGGCCGGGGCGGTGTCGTCAACGTCGCCTCGGTGGCCGCTTTCGTGCCGCGCGGTACGTACGGGGCGTCCAAGGCGTGGGTCGTGCAGTTCACGCAGGGCGCGGCGAAGGATCTGGCGGGCAGTGGCGTACGGCTGATGGCGCTGTGCCCCGGCTTCGTGCGCACCGAGTTCCACGAGCGTGCCGGGATGGGCACCGACAACATCCCCAAGTGGATGTGGCTGGACGCGGACAAGCTGGTCGCGGCGGCGCTCGGGGACCTGGCGCGCGGCAGGTCGCTGTCCATTCCGGACCCGCGCTACAAGGCGCTCATGGGCGTGGTGAAGGTGACTCCGCGTGCGCTGCTGGGCGGGGTCACGTCGAGGACGGGGCGGAAGTACGGGCCTCAGTAGCCGGGGGACGTACGAGCTGTCATGGCGCAGGGTGGCGTCGCCGTACCGGTGGGACAATGAGGTCATCGACCGGACCCAGGGGGGCCGGAGGCGGCGCCATGACATTTGTGCAGCTCATAGACTGCAGGACCAGTCGGTTCGACGAGATGGACCGGCTGATGGACACATGGGTCGAGCAGACCAAGGGGAAGCGGACCGCGACGCACAGCGTCATCGGGAAGGACCGGTCCGACGACTCCCACTTCATCGAGATCGTGGAGTTCCCGTCGTACGAGGAAGCGATGCGGAACTCGAATCTGCCGGAGACCGACCGGATCTTCCGGGAGATGGTCTCGCTGTGCGACGAGATGCCGACGTTCACCGATCTGGACGTGGTGCGGGACGACGATCTGTACGCGGTGAACATCCGCAGACTCTTCGAGGAGATGGGCACCAGCGGTGAACTCCCGCCGCTCGACGGCCTGATCGCCGAGGACTACCACGATCACGATCCCGCCAACGAGCAGGACACCATGGGGCGGGACGCGATACGGCGCGAGATGGAGATGTGGCGCGGCGGGTTCTCGTTCACGTTCACCGTCGAGGACCAGATCTCCGAGGGCGACCGGGTCTGCACCCGCTGGACCTGGAGCGGCACCCACAAGGGTGACTTCATGGGCCTTGCGGCGACCGGCAAGAAGGTCTCCATGACCGGCTCGACGATCTTCCGCTGCCGTGAGGACGGCAAGATCGTCGAGGGCTGGTGGGAGTACGACCGGCTCGGGCTGATGGCCCAACTCGGGGCGCTGGACGCCTTGGAGCAGTAGTACGGCAGCGGAAAGGCCCGGCACTCCTGGAGTGCCGGGCCTTCCTGCTGCTTACCTACCGACGTACGTCAGTGGGAGTGCCCGTGGCCGTGACCGTGACCGGCCTCGGCCTCCTCCTCGGCCGGCTTCTCGACGACCAGGGTCTCGGTCGTGAGGAGCAGGGAGGCGATGGAGGCGGCGTTCTCCAGGGCGGAGCGGGTGACCTTGACCGGGTCGATGACGCCCTGCTTGACCAGGTCGCCGTACTCGCCGGTCGCGGCGTTGAAGCCCTGGCCCTTGTCGAGCTCGGCGACCTTGGAGGTGATGACGTAACCCTCCAGGCCGGCGTTCTCGGCGATCCAGCGCAGCGGCTCGACAGCGGCGCGGCGCACGACCGCGACACCGGTGGCCTCGTCGCCGGTCTTGTCGAGGTTGCCCTCCAGGACCTTCACGGCGTGGACGAGCGCGGAGCCACCACCGGAGACGATGCCCTCCTCGACCGCGGCGCGGGTCGCGGAGATGGCGTCCTCCAGACGGTGCTTCTTCTCCTTCAGCTCCACCTCGGTGGCGGCGCCGACCTTGATCACGCACACGCCGCCGGCCAGCTTCGCGAGGCGCTCCTGGAGCTTCTCGCGGTCCCAGTCGGAGTCCGTGTTCTCGATCTCGGCCTTGATCTGGTTGACGCGGCCCGAGACGTCGGCGCTGTCGCCGCCGCCGTCGACGATGGTCGTGTCGTCCTTGGTGACCGTGACGCGGCGGGCGGTGCCCAGCACGTCCAGGCCGACCTGGTCGAGCTTGAGGCCGACCTCCTCGGCGATGACCTGACCACCGGTGAGGGTGGCGATGTCGCCGAGCATGGCCTTGCGGCGGTCACCGAAGCCGGGGGCCTTGACCGCGACCGCGTTGAACGTGCCGCGGATCTTGTTCACGACCAGGGTCGACAGGGCCTCGCCCTCGACGTCCTCGGCGATGATCAGCAGCGGCTTGGAGGCGTTGGTCTGGATGACCTTCTCGAGCAGCGGCAGCAGGTCCTGGATGGAGCTGATCTTGCCCTGGTGGATCAGGATGTACGGGTCGTCGAGGACGGCCTCCATACGCTCCTGGTCGGACACCATGTACGGGGACAGGTAGCCCTTGTCGAAGGCCATGCCCTCGGTGAAGTCCAGCTCCAGGCCGAAGGTGTTGGACTCCTCGACGGTGATGACACCGTCCTTGCCGACCTTGTCCATCGCCTCGGCGATGAGCTCGCCGACCTGCGAGTCCTGCGCGGAGAGCGCGGCGACGGCGGCGATGTCCGACTTGTCGTCGATCGGACGGGCGGTCTCGAGGAGCTCCTCGGACACGGCCTTGACCGCGGCGTCGATGCCCTTCTTCAGGAGGGCGGGCGACGCGCCGGCCGCGACGTTGCGCAGACCCTCGCGGACGAGCGCCTGGGCCAGCACGGTGGCGGTGGTCGTACCGTCACCCGCGATGTCGTTGGTCTTGGTCGCCACCTCCTTCACCAGCTGGGCGCCGAGGTTCTCGTACGGGTCGTCGAGCTCGACCTCGCGGGCGATCGTGACACCGTCGTTGGTGATGGTGGGGGCGCCGAACTTCTTGTCGATGACGACGTTGCGGCCCTTGGGGCCGATCGTCACCTTGACCGTGTCGGCAAGCTTGTTGACGCCGCGCTCGAGGGCGCGACGGGCGTCCTCGTCGAACTTCAGGATCTTCGCCATGGGAGCGATTCAGCCCTCTCGGAAATCTAGGGAGAACGAAACTGCGCCCCAGGCACCCGGCTTCTTAGCGATTGCGGGGGCCAGGGGCGCAGTTCAAAGCACTGTCTGCTTAAAGGTGAACTACTTCTCGATGATCGCGAGTACGTCGCGAGCCGAGAGGACGAGGTACTCCTCGCCGCTGTACTTCACCTCGGTGCCGCCGTACTTGCTGTACAGCACGATGTCGCCGACCTTCACGTCGAGCGGCAGGCGCTCGCCGTTCTCGAAGCGGCCCGGGCCCACGGCCAGGACGACGCCCTCCTGGGGCTTCTCCTTGGCGGTGTCCGGAATGACCAGGCCCGAGGCCGTGGTCTGCTCGGCGTCGAGCGGCTGGACCACAATGCGGTCCTCGAGCGGCTTGATGGCAACCTTGGAGCTGGTGGTCGTCACGATCCGACCTCCCCCTTCGGAGATCTCACGGGGTTAACTGTCTGAGGTGGCGACCAGGTGGATCCGTCGTCGCGGGTGCCGGATCTGCCCGTCGCTATTGGCACTCTCCAGGGGGGAGTGCCAGACCCGAGACTATGACCGCGATTAGCACTCGGTCAAGCGGAGTGCCAATTGCCTGCGGCGCGGCGGCAGGTTTTGGGCGCCCGGGGCCGGGGTGGGCCGCCCCTGGGGGCTCCGCCCCCAGACCCCCGTGTCGCGCTGACGCGCTCGTCCTCAAACGCCGGACGGGCTGAAATGCCCTCGGCACCGGACGGCTAACGCGGCCGGAGTGTCGGCGTGGGCGGTCTCGTGGGCGCCTTCGTGGTCGACGGTGTGGGTGAGGAGGGGCGTGTCGGGGCGTGGGGGGCGGGCAGGCCTCGGCGGCGGTAGTCGGCGACGGTCGGGCCGTGCGGGCGGACCCGCTGTGCGGCCTTCTTGCCCAGGCGTTCGATGGGGTCGACGGACTGGGCGCAGCCGGCCAGCGGGGCGAGCAGCAGGGGGGCGAGCAGCGCGGCGGCCAGGGCGCGCGGTCTCATGGTCGGTCCTTCACAGGTAGTCCTCCAGTCGCGCCACCGCGTACCCCTCGTCCGTGACCTTCTTCAGGAAGCGGCGGACCATGTCGGGCATGGTCCCCTTCCAGTCCTTCCGGCCACGGAAGTGGGTGAGGACGATGTCGCCGGGGTGCAGGTCCTGGTCCCACTCGCGGTACTCCCAGTGGTCGACGTAGACCTCCTCGTCCCAGATCGGGGCGTACTTGATGCCGCAGGACTTCGCCGCACGCAGGGTGTCCTCGTTGTAGTTGCCATAGGGCGGACGGAAGAGCTTCGGGCGCTTTCCGTACTGCTTGGCCATGATGTCCTGCATGCCGCAGATCTCGTGCTTCTGACGCTCGTAGGAGAGTCCGGGAAGGTACGGGTGGTGGAGGGTGTGGTTGTTCAGTACGACACCGCGGTCCCGCATCTTCTTGAAGTAGCCGTAGTTGTCCTTCACCAGGTAGTCGCTGAGGAAGGCGGTGTACGGGATCCGCAGCTCGCTCATCATCCGCAGGAACGCCGGGTCCTTCTCGGCGCCGTCGTCGATGGTCAGGAAGACGACCCTGTCCTTGGTGGGGATGGTGGTGAAGACCGGGGGCAGATCCTCCTGGCCGTCCACCTCGAAGCCCTTGCGCGCCTTGATCAGCGGCTTGCGCGCCGGGGGTGCCGGTGCCGCGAGCGGGACCTTCGCCAGGCCCCAGCGCTTCGCCGCGGCCACGCGCGCGGCGTACGCGGCGCGCAGGTGGGAGGCGTACGTGTCCAGGGCGCGCGCGGGCGGTGCCTTCAGTGGCTGCTGGCCGGGGGCGGGCCGTACGCGGGCGCTGGGGGTGTTCTCGGCGCAGCCGGAGGCGAGGGCGGCTACGGCGAGTACGGCGATCGCGCCGCGGGCGCGGGCGCGCGGCCGTCTCCTGCGCCGTGCGTGCGCGGGACGGCGCGCCCGGCCTGCGAGCTTCATACGGTTTTCTTCATTTTGTCCTACTAGTCGCATGGGGCCGGATCTTCCCAGGCCACGGCCCGCGCGGGGCCCCGACACCGCGGCCGGAAGCACACCGTCCACCGACTGGCCCACAATGACCTGGTGAACGACCTCTCCTTCGCCGCCCTGCTCACCCCCGAGGGCCGCGCCCTCCTCGACGAGGTGCGCGGCACCGACCCGGCGCAGGAGCTGGCCGTCGCGACCCGGCTGCGCCGCGAGCACCCGGTCGAGCTGGTCTCGGCGGCGCTCGGCCAGGCGCGGCTGCGGCAGCGGGCGGCGGCGAAGTTCGGGGCCGCGGACGCGGAGCGGATGTTCTTCACACCGAACGGGGTCGAGCAGTCGACGCGGACGAGCGTGGCGGCGTACCGCGCCCGGCGGTTCGAGGAGCTGGGCGTGCGGTCCGTGGCGGACCTGTGCTGCGGGATCGGCGGCGACGCGATCGCGCTGGCCCGCGCCGGTATCAGGGTCCTCGCCGTCGACCGGGACCCGCTGACGGCGGCGGTGGCGCGCGCGAACGCCGAGGCGCTCGGGCTGGGGGACCTGATCGAGGTGCGCGAGGCGGATGTGACGGAGGTGGACACGTCGTCGTACGACGCCGTCTTCGTGGACCCGGCGCGGCGCGGTGGGCGAGGCCGGATCTTCGACCCCGAGGCGTACTCGCCGCCGCTGTCATGGGCGGTCGAGGCGGCCCTGAAGGCACCAAGAGCCGCGCTGAAGGTCGCCCCCGGCATTCCGCACGAGGCCGTGCCCGCCGAGGCGGAGGCCGAGTGGATCTCGGACGGCGGGGACGTGAAGGAGGCCGTGCTGTGGTTCGGCACGGAGCCGGGGCTCGTGCGGGCCACCCTGCTTCCCGGGCCGCGCGTCCTGCGCGGGCGCGGGCTGCCCGATCCTCGAGTACGGCCGGTGGGGCGGTACCTGTACGAGCCCGACGGGGCCGCCATCCGCGCCCATCTGGTCGCCGAGGTCGCCGAGGAACTGGACGGCGGGCTCGTCGACGAGAGCATCGCCTACGTCACGGCGGACGAACTGCGCCCGACTGCGTATGCGACGGCGTACGAGATCACCGATCAACTCCCCTTCGGCATAAAGAAGTTGAAGGCGCTGCTGCGGGAACGCGGGGTCGGGGTGCTGACGGTGAAGAAGCGCGGGTCGGCCGTGGAGCCGGAGGAGTTGCGGCGCAAGGTGCTGCCGAAGGGGCACGGACCGCACTCCGCGACCGTGTTCCTGACGCGGGTCGCGGGTGCCCCGACCATGCTGATCGGGGCACCCGCGAAGCCGTCCGCCGCTACCGGCGCGGCAACCGCTACTGGTGCCGGACCGTCCTGAGCGCGTCCAGGTTCGGCTCGGCGCCCACCGGCCCGGACCGCTCCACCGTGTGCGCCGCGCCGTCGTTCGTGCGCAGCGCGAAGGTGCTCTGCCGCGTGTCCGCGGGCTCCACGCCCTTGTAGTACGGGTGGTAGACGAACTGGCTGCTGCTCGCACTGATCGAGGCGCCCGCCGTGTCCAGCGTGCCCGACGCGATCGATCCCGTACCGCCGAAGCCGGCCACGAACTGCACGCTCGCGGACTCGCGCAGCAGGTAGTTCTTGGCGTCGCCGGACAAGGTGTCGCGCGAGGTCCACAGCACCGGGCCGTAGACGTTCATCGCCGCACCGGCCGAGACACCGCCGCGCCAGGTGTTGGTGTAGGCGAGCGCGGCCTGGCTCGGCGCGGTCCACCAGAACTTGGCGACGGCGACCGAGGTCGCCTCGTGAGTGCTCGCGGTGATCGGGTAGTACGTGTACGTCGAGGGCCAGTGGGAGAGGTACGTGTGCGTCAGCGCGTACTTCGCCGAGGCGCCCACCGGGATGACCATGGTCTTGTCCGGGTTCAGGCCGTTGAGGTAGCCCTTCACCGAGTCGGTCAGCTTGTTGCCGTCGTTGAGGACGACGGTGGCGGTGCTGCTCGTGCCGTCGGAGCCGGCCGCGGACGCCGCCGCGAGGGCGGAGTGGTAGTCGGTGCCCGTCGCCAGGAACACGTACTCCGGGCTGCTGGTGATGGACTTCGCCACCGCGACCGACGTCGAGTAACGGGACACGCCCGCAAGGCGCTTGGGGGTGAAGCCGAGCGACGTCACCTGCGCGGAGACCGTGCTGCTGAGGATGGACGTGCCGCCGACGAGGTAGACGTTCGCACCCGGCTTCAGCGTCCGCTTCAGTTCGGTCTTCACCGCCGACGACAGCCCGCTCTTCGGGGTCATCAGCACCGGCCCGCGCTTCTTGCCGGCCAGTGCGGGCGCGGTGAGCGAGTACGCCGAGTCGTCCCGGTTGATCAGCACCGCGGCCTTGGCGTCCAGCAGGCCCGGCCGGCTCTGGCCGACGGTGTTCCAACTCCAGCGCGAGGAGGCGATGTTGGAGTCGTAGGTGTCGGTGCCCCAGACCCGGCCGGTGCCGTTCTTGCGCAGCGGCTGCCAGGAGGGGTTGTAGCCGAAGTGGCCGCTCTGGTGGCCCCCGACCTTCGTGAACGCGCCGGTGGCCACGTCGACGTACTCCGTCGTGTGCACGCTGCCGCTGTCGTTCGAGGTGTCGGCGTCGAAGACGATCCGCTTGCCGGTCGGCGACCAGGAGGGGGCGCCGTGGTGGCGGGCTTCGGTGGTGAGCTGCTTCACTCCGGTGCCGTCGGCGTTCGCGATGAAGATCTGCCGCCAGCCGTCGACGATCCGGGTGAACGCGAGGCGGTTGCCGTCCGGGGAGTAGTCGGGCTCTTCGGCGTTGGTCAGGACGCGCTTCACGGTGTTCGCCGTCGCGTCGTAGACCCAGATGCCGTCGTTGTCGTAGCAGCCGTAGTTCTTGCGGCGCTCGAAGGCGAGCTTGCCCGAGGAGCTGACGGTCGGGTCGTTGTCGCAGACCGTGGACGGCTCCTGGGCGTCCGTCAGCAGCGGGTGGGGCGCCCAGGAGCCGTCGGAGGGGCCCACGACGAGCTGGCCGGCCGTGGAGAAGACGATGTAGCGCCCGCCCCACCAGTAGGTCAGGTCCGTGTACGAGGCACTGGCGCGGACGCCGGTGGCCCAGGGCAGGGTGATCTTCGAGGCTCCGCTCGGCCTGATGCTGGCGATCTGGCTCTGCGCGGCGATGAACCGGCTGCCGTCCGGCGCCCAGGCCGCGGAGTCCGCGTATGCCAGGTTGGGCACTTCGGTCGCCGTACCGGTGGCCGGGTTGATCAGCGACGGGCCGTCGGTGAGGATCTTGCCCTCGGTGCCCGCCCAGGGCCCGGCGTCGTCGGCGGCAGCGCCCGGCGCGGTCGCCAGGGTGCCCACGGCGGCGAGCACCGCCGCGGTCGCGAGCGCGCCGGCACGGCGGCGCGTGAACATGCTCAAGTTGAGTGACCCCCCACGGATCAATGAACCAGATCGATGTAGCCGCCGGCGGGCCGGATCGACGGCTCTCCCCGAGCCCTAGGTTGATCCACAGCCATGCCACAGCGGCTGGAGTGACTGTAATGGCTCGCGAGACGTGGGGGAACAGGGTTACGAATCGCACTCCCGGGCCCGGGCCAGCAGCAGTTCCCGTTCCCGCTCGTTGCGGGCGAGGGACGCGGCCCGCTCGAACTCCGCGCGCGCCTCCGCCGTCCGTCCGAGGCGGGCCAGCAGGTCGCCGCGCACGCTGGGCAGCAGGTGGTAGTCGCGCAGGGCGGGTTCCGCGGCGAGCGCGTCGACGAGGGCGAGGGCGGGCTCCGGGCCCTCGGCCATGGAGACGGCGACGGCCCGGTTCAGCTCCACGACCGGGGACGGGGCGCGGGCGGCGAGAAGGTCGTAGAGGGCGGCGATCTGTCGCCAGTCGGTGTCCTCGTACGCGTACGCCTGCGCATGGCACGCGGCGATGGCGGCCTGCAGGGCGTACGGGCCCGGCCCGCCGGTGGCGACGGCGTCGGCGCGGCCCAGTGCGGCGAAGCCGCGGCGGATCAGCATCCGGTTCCAGCGGCGGCGGTTCTGGTCCCGGAGCAGCACCGGCTCGCCGTTCGGCCCGGTGCGGGCGGCGGCGCGCGACTCCTGGAGCTCCAACAGTGCGACCAGGCCGTGCACTTCGGGTTCCTTGGGCATCAGCTCGGCGAGGACGCGGGCCAGTCGAAGGGCGTCCTCGCACAGGGCGGGCCGCAGCAGGTCGTCGCCGGCGGTTGCGGCGTAACCCTCGTTGAAGATGAGGTAGATGACCTCCAGGACCGACCCGAGCCGGGCCTCGCGCTCGGGCCCGTACGGCACTTCGAAGTCGACCCCCTTCGTCGCCAGCGTCCGCTTGGCGCGCACGATGCGCTGGGCGACCGTCGTCTCCGGGGCGAGGTAGGCGCGGGCGATCTCTGGTGTGGTGAGGCCGCCGAGCAGCCGCAGGGTGAGCGCGATGCGGGACTCGGCCGACAGCACGGGGTGGCAGGCGGTGAAGACGAGCCGGAGCAGGTCGTCGTCGATGTCGTCGGGGTCGGAGGGCTCGTCCAGGTGGTGCGGAGCCACCGTCTCAAGGTGCCGCCCGACCTCCGCCAGCTTGCGCGCGTACCGCTCCCGGCGCCGTACGAGGTCGATCGCGCGGTGCTTGGCCGTGGCCATGAGCCAGGCGCCCGGGTTGTCCGGGACCCCCGCCTCGGGCCACTGCTCCAGCGCCGCGACCAGCGCGTCCTGCGCGAGCTCCTCGGCGATGCCGATGTCCCGGACGATGCGGGCGACGCCGGCGATGATGCGCGGGGACTCGATACGGAAGACGGTTTCGATGGCCTCGTCGGCGCGGCTGTCGGGGCCGGTGGTGGGCTGCTCTGTCACAACCCACCATTCGACACCCACGGCGGCCCGGGGCCAAGGAGGAATCAGAGCCTGTGTCGCATCCCCGGTCGCCCGGCCGGGGATGTGACGCAGGCTCTCAGCCTTCGGCGATCTCCCGCACCTCACAGGTGACCGTCCAGTGCTCCTCGTGCACCTTCAGGAACCGCTTGGTCCACTCGATGGCCTCGGCCATGTCCTTGCACTGCATGAGGGCGTAGCCGCCGACGACCTCCTTGGACTCGGTGAACGGCCCGTCGGTCACGGAGATCTCTCCGCCCTGCCAGTGGACGCGCTTGCCCTGCGCGGACGGCGTGAGCCCGTCGGTGGCGAGCATGACCCCCGCCTTGGTGATCTCCTCGATCAGCTCCCCCATGCGCTGCATCAGCTCGGGGCTCGGGCCCTCTGCGGGCATGGTGTTCTCGTCGATCCGGACCAGGGAGAGGTAACGCGGCATGGTGACTCCTTCGGTACGGCGGCGGGGTGCGTCCCCACCGACCAGGTTGCCGGGCGGGGGCTCTTCCCGCCTCTCATCCCTGCGTCGAACGAGAGCCCCGCGGATCGACACGGTCGCCGGTATTTCTTCGAGAAGTTTTTCGGGAGTGCGTTTCCCCGTCCCTCCGTGCTACCTCAGCTCGTACCCGAGGGCCGCCTTCGTGTACGGCGCCCCCAGGCCCTTGCCGCCAAGGACGAGGGCGGCGTCCGTGACGATCCCGGTGGGGCGGCCGCGAAGTTCCCAGACCGCACCGTCGCCGGAGTTCTCGCCCGGGGCCGCGGCGGCCAGGTCGGCGTAGCCGTTGCCGTTGATGTCGAGGAGCTGGACGGCGCCACCGAAGGCATCGCCCCTCTCGGCGGTGCCGGGGACGCCGGAGGTGTTCTGGGTGATCGCCTGGGCGCCGGTGCCCGTCAGGCCCGCGCGGCTGCCGTGCAGGAGCTCCACCATGCCCGCCGAGTGGAGGTCGCCGAGTGCCTCCCCGGGGACGCCGACGGCCAGGTCGGCGAGGTGGTCACCGGTGACGTCGGCGATGGCCAGGGCGGCGCCGAAGCGGTCGTTCGTCTCCAGGGTGCCCGGCACGCCTGGGGTGTCCTGCGTGAAGGCCTTCCAGGTGCTGCGCGGGGTGACGCCGGCGGCCGAGCCGTAGGCCACCCGGACCGTCTCGTCGTAGGTGAACCCGACGGCGAGGTCGTCGTACCCGTCGCCGTTGAGGTCGCCCAGCGCGACGCCGCCGTCGCCGTCGGGGACGGCGGAGCTCCGGCGGGCCAGGCCGGAGTCGGTGGCGAGGTAGAACTCCGTGCAGAAGGTCCCGTCCCCGCAGTAGACGTGCAGCGCGAGGTCGCTGCGGCCGTCGCCGTTGACGTCACCGGCCGTGCCGTCCCAGACGTCGACGTACCGCAGGTGGTCGGGGTCGAGCGCGGCGGTGCGCGCGGGGGTTCCGGCCCGGCTGATCGGGCCGCTCCAGACGGTGGCAGTGGTGCCGGCGGGGTCGTCGCCGGTGGCGAAGGCCGTGCGGAAGAGGGCGAGGTCCAGCTTTCCGTCGCCGTCGAAGTCGCCGGTCTGCGTGTCGGAGGCGGAGATCGCCGTACCGCCCGAGAGGCCGCCGGAGCCGCCCCACACGATGACCGCGCCCCCGTGTCCGCCGACGACCAGGTCCGCGTATCCGTCGCCGTTCAGGTCGCCCTTGGAGAGCTGCGCCCCGAAGCCCTGCCCCTTCGCCGCGGCGCCCGGAATGCCGCTCGTGGCACGGCTGATGACGGTCCGTCGGGTGGTGGACAGGCCGTGCGGGCCGCCGTACGTCACCGCCGCGTAGCCCGCCTTGCTCTGGCCGCCGACGGTGGCTCCGGGCGCGCCGACGGCGAGGTCCTGGTAGCCGTCGCCGTCGAAGTCGTCGCGCACGGGGGCGGTGGCGGCGGCCGTCGTGGCGGACGCGGTCGCCGGGGCGACGCCGAGGGCGATCAGGCCCACCGCCAGCGGGGCCGCCCAACGGGTGTACGAACGCAGGGAGAACATCGGGGCACCCTCTCGTGACGGCAACACGGTCACCGCACGAGACCCGTCGGGGCTCACATTGGTTGTACGCGCCCCCGCGCTCGCCTCACCGCAGCGACTTCCACAGCTTGCTCGCCGCCGGTTCCCGCGCCACCACCCGGTTGTGGTCCGAGGGCGCCGTGACCACCGGCATCGTCACCGTCTTCACGTCCTCGGCGGACAGGCCCTCCAGGCTCTGGCCCAGTTCCATCAGCTCGCCGAGCGAGTCGAGACCGGTGTCGGTCGTGAGGCTGCCGGTGACGGCGTCCGCGACCTTGTACAGCTTGGTGGGGCCGGCCAGCAGATCGGTGGTCGAGATCTGCTCCAACAGGGCTTTGACGAGCTTCTGTTGGAGAGCGATGCGGCCGAGGTCGCTGCCGTCGCCTATGCCGTGCCGGGTGCGGGCGAGCGCGAGGGCCTGCTTGCCGTTCAGGTGGTGGTCGCCCGCCTTGAGGTGGAGATGGCTCTTGTCGTCGTCGATGTCCTCGTCGGTGGTGACGTCGACGCCGCCCACCGCGTTCACGAGCTTCGCGAAGCCCGAGAAGTCGATCTCGATGTAGTGGTCCATGCGGACGTCCGTCAGGGACTCCACCGTCTTCACCGCACAGACCGGGCCGCCGACCGAGTACGCGCTGTTGAACATCGCGCCGTACGCGACCGCCGTCGTCCCGCCCGAGGGCGTCGGGCACGCCGGGCGTGTCACCAGGGTGTCGCGCGGGATGCTGACCACGGTCGCCGTCGTACGGCCCCGGTCGATGTGGACGACCATCGCGGTGTCGGAGCGGGCGCCCGAGCTGTCGCCGCCGCCGAGCGCCGCGTTCTCCCTGCCGCTGCGCGAGTCGGAGCCGAGGACCAGGATGTTCAGGGCCTCGCTGGGCAGGGCGGAGGCCGAGGCGGACGCCGACGGGGTGGTCACCGCCTTCGCCGGGCGGTCGTCGCCGAGCGCACTGTTGATGTCGACGCTCTTGATGTTGTGGTTCAGGTGCCAGTAGGCCCAGCCCGTCCCGGCGGCGGTCAGCACGAACACACCTGCCAGCGTGAGGCCGGCGGCCTTCAGCAGGGTCCGCCGCCGGCCCACACGTCTCGGCGCGTTGTCGTCCTCGCGCCCGTCTTCTCCAGTCACGCCGAGGAACGTAAGTCCGAATTATTACGGCCGGGAACCTCCGACCGACATTCCTTCGGAAATTCTCATACTTCTCATGCCGGACTCAGTCCGGCTCTGGCCGGTCACAGGAACGCACAGGCGTCCCTCAGCCCAATGTCACCGTCGGTACCGGATTGCTGCCGCTCCACGACGCGTTGAACCCGAACGTCACCGAGCCGCCGTCCGCGACCGTCCCGTTGTACGAGGCGTTCGAGCAGCTCACCGTCGCACCCGACTGGGTGCAGGTCGCGTTCCAGGCCTGCGAGATCTGCTGGCCCGCGCCGTACGTCCAGCCCACCTTCCACGAGGACAGCGAGGCCCCGGAGCAGGCAATCCTCACCTGGCCCGTGAACCCGGAGTTCCACTGGCTCACCACGCTGTACGTCGCCGTGCACGCACCCGTCGGCGGAGTCGAGGTCCCGCCCAGCGAGGTCGCGATCGCGCGGTAGGCCGGTTTCGGCGCGTAGTTCTCGTCGTACGGTGTCGCCGCGCCGTAGCCGTCGAAGACGTCCGGGATCCAGGAGTCGGAGTCCGTGAAGCCCCACACGGTGACACCGACGCAGCGGGTCACCGCCACGCACGCGTCCATGACCGTCTTGTAGTCGGCCGCCTGCTGCGTCAACTTCGCGTCCGTGGACGGGAGTTGCATACGGATGTCCAGCTCGGTGACGGCGACGTCGACGCCGAGGTCGGCGAAGCGCTGGATGTTCTGCTGGAACGTGGACGGCACCTGGCCGAGGATCAGGTGGGCCTGGAGACCGACGCCGTCGATCGGAACGCCGCGCGCCTTCAGGGACTTGACCAGGTTGTAGAGGGCGGTGCTCTTCGCGTTGACGCCCTCGACGTTGTAGTCGTTGATGTACAGCTTGGCGCTCGGGTCGGCCGCGTGGGCCCAGGTCAGGGCCTGCGCGATGTAGTCGGAGCCGAGGCCGTTGTACCAGAGCGTGGAGCGGTAGGTGCCGTCCTCGTTGAAGGCCTCGTTCACCACGTCCCAGGCGGCCAGCTTGCCTTTGTAGCGGGTGACTTCGGTGGTGATGTGGTTCTGGAGCAGGCCGCTCAGCTCGGTGGGCGTCCAGCTGCCGTTGGCCAGCCAGCCCGGGTTCTGGCTGTGCCAGACGAGGGTGTGGCCGCGCACCTGCTGGTTGTGGGCCTGCGCGAAGGCGACGATCTGGTCGGCCTCGGCCCAGTTGAAGGTGCCCCGGCTGGGCTCGACCGTCTCCCACTTCATCGCGTTGCCGGGGGTCAGGGAGTTGAACTGGGCCCCGGCGATGTCGCCGTAGGTGCCGGTGAGTTTGGAGCCGGTGACCGCCGTGCCGATGACCTTGCCCTTGGCGGCGGCGAGGTCGCGCAGTGGGGTGTCCGCGGCGTGAGCGGTCGCGCCTGCCGCGAGCAGGGCGGCCGCGGCCGCGGCGCCGGTGAACACGGCGGTGAGACGCATACGCAAGGAGGATCTCATGTGCGGGTGCCTCCGAAAGTTTCGGTCGTGCAACCGATTGACTTCGGAGCAGTGTGGGACCGCTCCCATCCCACGTCAAGACATCTGTCACTGCCGCATCGCGCACACCGCGGGCAATCGCAGATATCAGCCAGACCTGTACCGGCGGCGCCCGTACCGCTTCGCCGGCTCTACGCCGAAGGCGGCGCCGTGCTGCTCCGCACGACCAGGCTGGTGGCGAGCTCCACCCGCGTGCCCGCCGACGGCCGTTCCTCCCGCCCCAGTTCGAGCACCAGTTTCGCCGCCGCCTCCGCCATCTCCGTGAGCGGCTGCCGTACGGTCGTCAGCGGCGGCCCCACCCAGCGGGCCAGCGGCAGGTCGTCGAAGCCGACGACGCTCAGGTCCTCCGGGATGCGCAGCCCGAGTTCGCGCGCGGCCTCGTACACGCCGAGCGCCTGGAGGTCGTTGCCCGCGAAGACCGCGGTGGGACGGTCGGGCAGCCGCAGCAGCTCCAGCCCCTCGCGGTAGCCCATGTCGTGGTGGAAGCTGCCCTGCCGGATCAGTTCGGGGTCGACCGACAGTCCCGCCGTCTCCAGCGCGGCACGGTAGCCGTCGACGCGGGCGCGGCTGCACATGATCCGCGAGGGCCCGCTGATCGCGCCGATCCGGGTGTGGCCCAGCTCGACGAGGTGGCGCGTGGCGGACAGCCCGCCGTGCCAGTTGGTGGCGCCGACCGAGGGCACGTCGGCGCCCGGGTCGCCGGCCGGGTCCACCACCACGAACGGGATGGAGCGGCTGGTCAGCAGCGCCCGCTGGGACTCGTCGAGGCCGCTGAGCACCAGCACCACGCCGTGCGGGCGGCGGGCGGCGACCTGGTCGGCCCAGGTACGGCCCGGGGTGAGGCGGCCGGCGCTCTCCGAGAGGACGACACTGAGCCCCTCGTCGCGCGCGACGTTCTCGACGCCCCGGATGACCTCCATCGCCCACGCGCTCTCCAACTCGTGGAAGACGACGTCGATGAGCGGCGAGCGGGCGGCCTCGGCCCGGCGCCGCCGGTAGCCGTACGCGCGCAGCAGCTCCTCCACGCGCGTGCGGGTCCCCGGCGCGACGTCGGCGCGGCCGTTGAGCACCTTCGAAACCGTCGGTGCGGACACCCCGGCCTCACGGGCGATCTCGGCGAGCGTCGCCGTCTGTGTGGACCTCGCCGCCGACCGGGACTCCACGGGCTTCGCAGGTTTCATGAACGGGATCGTATCCCTGGGCAAGGTCATGACGGATCCTCTCCGACGCCGGGATTTCCCGGAACATTCGGAGACCGTCCGGAAACATTCGTACGGCGACCAGGGGCACCCACCGCGAAACCAGCAGAAGGCGCCCCCGGCAGCCCTCACATCACCTCACTTCACCCGCACCTCGCACCGCATCCGCCGCTCCGCTCCCACCACTCGCTCCGCCCCCGTCAGCGTCACCGGCACCACGTGGCGAACGTCGGTCCCGGCGCTGGAGGACGCGAGCCGCAGTTCCAGCGCGCCGGGTTCGACGATCCGGTCGCCGTCCGGGCCGGTGTAGGCGGCCAGGTCCGCGGGAAACGTGAAGTGGACCTCCGCCGAAGCACCCGCTTCGAGGGGCACCCGTGCGTACCCGACCAGGCGGACCACCGGTCGCGCCACCTTGCCGACCGGGTCGTGCAGATACAGCTGGACGACCTCCGTGCCGGACCGCTCGCCGGTGTTGCGGACCGTGACCCGCAGCGCTGTCTCGCCGTCCGTCGGGAAGGACTCGGCGTCGACGGACGCCGCCGTCCAGTCGTACGTCGAGTAGGACAGCCCGTGCCCGAAGGGGAACAGCGGCGTCGGGTCGAGGTTGCTCGCCCCGCTGACCTGTCCGAGCGGCGGGGCGAGATAGGTGTACGGCTGTCCGGCGGGCTCGCGCGGCACGCTCACCGGGAGCCGCCCCGACGGGTTGACCCGCCCGGACAGGATGCCCGCGACCGCGGGGCCGCCGTCCTGGCCGGGGAAGAACGCCTGCACCACCGCCGCGGCCCGGTCCGCCCAGCGCCCGAGCGCGTACGGCCGCCCGGAGAACACCACCAGCACGACGGGCGTCCCGGAGGCCATTGCCCGGTCCACCAACTCGGCCTGCCCCTCGGGCAGTTCGAGGTCTGCGGCGTCGCATCCCTCGCCCGAGGTGCCGCGCCCGAACAGTCCGGACCGGTCGCCGACCGCGACCACGCACACGTCGGCGGCCGCCGGGTCGTCCCCGATCTCGACGTCCGGCAGCTCCGCGCGCAGCGCGTCGAGCAGGGTCGGCACGGCGACGCCCATCGGGACGTCGGGGTGGTCGAGGAGGACATGGCGGGGGAAGGTGTAGCAGCCGAGCATGGCCGCCGGGTCGTCGGCGAGCGGACCGAGGACGGCGATCCGCCGCACCCCGGGCGCGAGCGGCAGTACGCCGTCGCCGTTGGCCAGCAGCACGACCGACTCCTGTGCCAACTGCCGTGCCAGGTCCCGCATGTGGGGCGGATCGAAGTCGACCGTCCCGTCGGCGGCCGGGGGCGCCCAGTCGGGGTCCAGCAGCCCCAGTTCGCACTTCTGCGTCAGTACGCGCAGCGCGGCCCGGTCCACCAGCTCCTCGTCGAGCGGTCCCGATCCATAGCACCGCACGGCCGGCAGCTCCACGTCCACGCCCGCCGCGAGCGCGAGCGCCGCCGCCCCCGCCGGGGAGTCCGTGAGCCCGTGGGCCGACTCCAGGAGGGTCACCCCGAAGTAGTCGGCGACGACCGTGCCGGTGAACTGCCATTCCTCGCGCAGCAGTTGGGTGAGCAGTCGGTGGTGCGCATGGGCGGGCAGCCCGTCGACGTCGTTGTACGCGGCCATCACCGACCGCGCGCCGCCCTCCCGCAGGGCCATCTCGAACGGCGGCAGGATGACGTCCGCCAGCTCGCGCGGGCCGATCGACGCGGGCGCGTGGTTGCGGGCGCCGCGCGAGGCCGAGTACCCGGCGAAATGCTTGAGCGTGGCGACGATGCCCGCCGACTCCAGGCCCTGGACGTAGGCGGTGCCGACGGTCGCCACGAGGTGCGGGTCCTCGCCGATCGACTCCTCCGTGCGGCCCCAGCGCGGGTCCCGTACGACGTCGAGGACGGGGGCCAGCCCCTGGTGGATGCCGACGGACCGCATGACGGCGCCGATCGACGACGCCATCTCCTTCACCAGGGCGGGGTCGAAGCTCGCACCCCAGGCGAGCGGGGTCGGGAAGATCGTCGCCTGCCAGGCGGTGAACCCGGTGAGGCACTCCTCGTGCGCGAGGGCGGGCAGCCCGAAGCGGTTCGCGGAGCGGATGCGTTCCTGGAGGGAGGCGAGCCGGGCCGTGCCCTCCGCCGGGTCGACGGGCGAGGTGCCGAAGGGGCGGGTCAACTGGCCCAGCCCGTGCGGCAGAAGCTCCGCCAGGTCGATCTCCTCGGACAGGGCGTGCTGCAGCGGCGCCATGTCCCCGCCCGGCGTCTCGTTCGAGCCGGGCCACACGCTGTAGAGCTGGGCGATCTTCTCCTGGGTGGTCATACGGGCGAGCAGGTCGGCGGCGCGGACGGCGGCGGGCAGAGCGGGGTCCTGCCAGGGGTGGATCATGTAACTCCTCACAGATACGGGGGGATCGGCCGTCAGCCCTTGGTCGCGCCGAGTGTGATGCCGCCGATCAACTGCCGCTCGGCGACCGCGTAGAAGGCGAGGGCGGGCACCATGGCGAGCACCAGGTAGGCGAAGATGCGGGCCACGTCGGAGGCGTACTGGCCCTGGAACTGCTGGATGCCGACCGGGATCGTCCACCAGGTGGGCTCGCTGAAGACGAGCAGCGGCAGCAGGAACTGGTTCCAGCTGCTCACGATGGCGAGGACGGAGACCGTGCCGAGCGCGGGCCGGGCCAGCGGCAGCAGGATCCGCCAGAAGAACTCGAAGCGGGTGCAGCCGTCGAGGGTCGCCGCCTCCTCCAGCTCCCCCGGGATCTCCCGGAAGAAACCGCGCAGGATGATTATCGTCACCGGCAGTCCGAAGGCCGCCTCGGGCAGGATCACGCCCCACGGGTTGTCCAGCAGCCCGAAGGTGCGCAGCAGGATGAACAGCGGCAGGATCGCCACCGCGAACGGGAACATCAGCCCCATCGTGAACAGGGTGAACATCAACTCCCGTCCGCGGAAGGAGAACCGGGCGAGCGCGTACGCCGCCAGGGCCGCCGTCGTCACCGTCAGCAGGGTGGCGCCCACCGCGATCACCGTGCTGCTGCCGATGGACCGCCAGAACGTGCCCGAGCCGAGCAGCGAGGTGTAGTTCGACGTCACCCATGGCGAGGGCAGCCCGAACGGGTTGGAGGAGAGCTGGTCGGTGGACTTGAAGCCGGAGATCAGGGCGTAGAGGAGAGGGGTGACCATGAAGACGCCGACCACCCACAGGGTCACGTACACGGGCAGGCTGCGCAGCCGCCGGCGCCGCCGCGCGCTCTTCCGTATCTCCGTCGTGGCGCTCATCGTTTTCCTCGCATGGTGGTGATGGCTCCTTCGGTGTCCCTGCGCAGCACGAAACGCTGGTAGGCGAGGGCGAAGACCAGGCTGATCAGGAACATCACGACGCTGATGGCGCTGGCGTAGCCCATCTGATAGCGCTTGAAGCCGTACTGGACCATGCTGATCGCCATGGTCTCGGAGGCGTGGTCGGGGCCGCCGGTGGTGATGACCCAGACCAGGTCGAAGAGCTGGATGGAGTAGACGACCGAGAGGAACGCGCTGATCCGCAGGGTCGGCGCGAGCAGCGGCAGCGTGATGTGCCAGAAGCGCTGCCAGGTGCCGGCTCCGTCGATGCGCGCCGCCTCCTGCAGCTCGGCCGGAATGCCCTGCAGGCCCGCCAGGTAGAGCATCATGTGGAAGCCGAAGTACTTCCACGTCATGACGATGAAGAGGGTGGGCATCACGCTGTGCTGACCGGCGAACCAGTCGCCGCCCAGCCCGGCGAGACCGACCTTGTCGAGGACCTTGTCGGCGAGCCCCGCGCCCGGCGCGAAGATCATGCTGAACAGCACGCCGGTGATGACCTCGGACAGGATGTACGGGGCGAAGAACAGCATCCGGTACACGGCGCGGCCGCGCAGCTTCTGGTTGAGCAGCACGGCCATGGCGAGCGCGAACGGCAGCTGCAGGATGATGGAGAAGCCGATCAGCAGCGCGCCGCGCCCCAGGTCCCCCATGAACACGGGGTCTTTGAAGAGCCGTGTGTAGTTGTCGAGGCCGATGCTGTCCGAAGGCGAGCCGAAGCCGCCCCAGTTGAAGAAGCTGACGTAGATCGCGTAGCCCATCGGCACCAGCACGAGCATGCCGAACAGGACGAGGGCGGGGACCGTGAACACGACGGCCGACAGCCAGTCGCGCACCCGGCGCAGCGGCGACCTGCGGCGCGGCGGGCCGGGGGCGGCGTGGTCCCGGTCGGCGAACTTGCCGACCTCGGACGCGTACGCCGCCGACCCCCCGGAGGAGGCCGAAGAGGTGGCGGGGGTCGAAGTCGAGTGGGTCATCGGCGGCGCTAGCTCTTCTCGCTCTTGGCGACCTGCGTGACCGAACGCGTCACCTGCTCGGGCGACTTGGAGCCCGCGATGAGGGCGGCGACGCTGTCGTTGATCTCCTGGCCGACGGCGGGGGCGTATGCCTGGTCGAGGTAGAGCTGGAAGCCGGTGGCCTTGTTCAGCATCTCGGAGACGGCGGTGAGGTTGGGGTCGGTGAGCGCGCCGAGCGTCTGCTTGGACACCGGAATCAGGCCGGTCTGCTTGACGAGCTTCTCCGCGAACTCCTTCTCGGCGAAGAACTTCAGGAAGTCCAGCGCCTCCTGCGGGGCGTCCTTGCGCAGTGCGTGGCCGCCGCCCCCGCCGAACACCTCCGTGAGCGCGCCCTTTCCGCCCTCGACGGCGGGGAAGGAGAAGAAGCCGAGGTCCTTGCCGATGCCCTTGCCGGAGTCGGCCTCGACGATCGGCGCCCACTGGCCCATCAGCTCCATGGCCGCCTTGCCGTTGCCCATCAGGGCCGCTTCGCCGTTGGGGTCGGAGTAGGCCCCGCCGAGGAACCCCTTCTGGAAGGGCTGCAGCGCGACGAGGTCCTTGAGGTGCTGGCCGGCCTTCACGAAGTCGTCGCCGGTGAAGTCGGCGTCGTCGGAGGCCTTCTGCATCGCGTCGAGACCGGCGACGCGCATCGAGAGGTACGCCCAGTAGTACATGCCGGGCCACTTCTCCTTGCCGGCCAGGGCGATGGGCGTGATGCCCTTGGCCTTCAGGGCGCGGATGGCGTCGAGGTAGGCCGACCAGGTGGTGGGCGGCGTGGTGATGCCGGCCTTCTTGAAGAGCGCCTTGTTGTACCAGAAGCCGACGGCGCCTATGTCGAAGGGGACGGCGTACATCTTGTCGTCGTACTTGTAGGCCTCCATCGAGGCGGGCACGTAGTCGGCGGTCCAGGGGATCTTGCCCGTCAGGTCCTCGACCAGTCCCGCGTCGAGTTGCTGCTTGAGGACGCCGCCGCCCCAGGTGTGGAAGATGTCCGGCAGCTTGCCCGAGGCGATCTGCGCGGTCATCTTCGACTTGTAGGCCTCGTTCTCCATGGTGACGACCTTGATCTTCACGTCCGGGTGCGCGGCTTCGAACTCCTTTGCGCGCTGGGCCCACAGCTTCTTCGCGGGCTGGGTCGTGGTGATGTTCCACCACTCGATCGTCTTCTTGCCCGAACCGCTGTCGCCGTCCGAGGAGCCGCACGCGCTCAGCCCGGCCGCGCCCAGGCCGGTTGCCGCGGAGGCCGCCAGGAACCCACGGCGAGAGAAGTTGGAGGTCGTACCGAACGGTCGCATCGCACACCTTCCGGAAAGGAGCCGAAAATTATCGGTCAAGTGCGCACGGAAGTTACGGGCCGACGACAGGTATGTCAACGCTCCTGACAAATACGGGGGCCGACGAGATCCGCAAGACGGCGACCGGGTGACGAAAGCGCAGGCAGGGGGCGCGGGACAGGCTCGGGCGTCAGACGAGCGGGGCCGTACTCGCCCGCACCACCAGCTCAGTGGCGAGCTCGATCCGGGGAGAGGCGGGCTCCTCGCCGAGCGCGAGGCGCAGCACCGTACGCGTGGCCAGTTTGCCCATGTCCGCCAGGGGCTGGCGGACGGTCGTCAGCGGCGGCGCCGACCACCGGACCTCGGGCAGATCGTCGAAGCCGACGACGCTCAGGTCCTCCGGAACCCGCAGGCCACGGCGCCGCAGTGCCTCGATCGCGCCCAGCGCCATCTGGTCACTGGAGGCGAACAGCGCGGTCGGCGGCTCGGTCAGGTCGAGCAGGGCGTTGCAGCCGTCGAAGCCGGCGGAGTGGTAGAAGTCGCCGGGCACGATCAGCGCGTCGTCGACGGCGATGCCCTTGCCTTCCAGCGCCGCCCGGTAGCCGTCGAGCCGTGCCCGCGAGCAGAGCAGCCGGGGCGGCCCCGCGATGAACCCGATCCGCCGGTGCCCGAGGCCGAGCAGATGCTCCGTCGCGGCCATGCCACCGGCCCAGTTGGTGGCGCCGACGGTCGGCAGGTCGAGGGAGGGTGAGCCCGCCGGATCGACGACGACCAGCGGCACCCCGAGCCGCCGCAACTCGTCGTGCAGCCGGGGTTCGAGCACCGAGGTCACCAGGATCACGCCGTCCGAGGCGCGCGCCCGCAGATTGGTCATCCACTGGCGGGCCGACCCCGACGCCCCGTGGATGGCGGACACGACCGTGCCCACTCCGGAGGCGTGCGCGACCTCCTCGACCCCTCGGATGATCTCCACGGCCCAGGGGCTGTCGAGGTCGTTGAAGACCAGGTCGATGAGGGCGGCCCGGTCGCCCGGGGCGTTCGCCTTCCGCTGGTAGCCGTGGTGGCGCAGCAGGTCCTCGATCCGGGCCCGGGTCTCGGGCGACACGTCGGAGCGGCCGTTGACGACTCGGGACACGGTGGGCACCGAGACCCCGGCCTGCCGGGCGATCTCGGTGATCGTCACCTTGTTCTTGATGCTCTCCCGGGCCACGCGCCCACCTCCGTTGCCGAAACCTTGCAGGGGCCTTCCGGAATTCCGGGCTCGGCGTGAAGGCTACAGGGAGGGCGCACGGCTCTGTCCGGCCGGACAGCGCTTCAGCGCGGCGAAACGACCTGCCTGAAGAGGCGGATCGGACCGACTGCCGCGCCGCCCAATCTCCCTACGGGCGTACCCAGGGGGAGAGCGACACCGTCTCCGAGCGCACAACCGAAGAGGGCCAGCCCCACCCCGAGTGTGCTGACGCCGGGCAGGATCCCCGTCTGCACGGAGAAGACGAGGATCGGCACGCAATTGGAGAGGGCGACCAGGGTGAGACTCCTGCGAGAAAGCCTGAAGCACCACACGAAGAACATCCCCGCGAAGCCCAGCACCTGCAGGGCGATCACCACACCACTGAAATCGTTCGAGCTGCCGTATCCGAGCTCGGCCCGCGGAGTGAAGACACCGGCCAGGACGATCACCGAGGCCGCGAGATAGGACGCGTCACCGTAACCGATCCTGCTGATGCACACGGTCCCGAAAATCGCTCCGCTGAGAGTAATGGCAATCGAGTACAGAAGAATCGGCATATCTCCGCTGATAAAACTGACGAAGACCGGCACGGCGAACAGGAAGGCGACCGTATCGCGCGCGCCGCGTGCACGCCGGGCAGAGGGTCGCCCGAGCATTTCGAGAAATTCCCTGCGCGACTGAGCCGCCCGGGCACACTTCTGCGCGACATGAAGATCCACCAGCGATGTCACGATCAGCAGCACGGAAAACACCATGAGTACCGCCGAGTAAAGCAAAAACATATCCGGTTCCATCAGGGGACCATCATCGAACAGACTGTAATCGTTGTAGTGCCCATAGAGCAGGGAATCCTCATTGGTGGCCATTCCCAACCCCAACAAAGCGATCGCCACGGACACGACGACATACATCAACCCCGAGATGATGTCCCCGTACGAGAAGTCCTTCCGGCGTCGCGCGGTGAGATTGGCCAGGTGAACGCCCAGGGTGAGCCGTTCCCCGTCCGGCTTCCCGGGGCCGGAGACGGACACCGTGCCCACCGCCTGATCCGCTGAGTACGCGCCCTGCGCACCCGCCGGTTCGGGGCGAGCTCGTTTCGCGAGGGCCAGGTCGCCGGATCCGTCGAACTTGCGCCGCGGCAGGGGGTACTTGCCCGAGAGGCGGCTGCTCATGCGCCTGAACACCTCGTCCAGGCTGACGTCAGCGGAATCGTCGAGGTCCTCCGGCTCCGCTTCGAGGGCGTCCGCCAACGCCTGGGTGAAGGGGCTGGCCTCCCCCGGGGATTCCGCGTCGGCAGCCATGTCGATCGCGCTGGACGCGGTGATGACGTATCGCCCCTTCCCTGCGAGGGAATCCGGCATGACCTGGGCTCTTCCCTTGAAGGCGCCACTGTGGCAGCAGTCGAGAACAACGACCACCGTGCCCGCCCGCGTCTTCTTCATGATCTTGTTCAGCGAGTCCGCCGAAACCGCGGTGGAGACCATCCTGTTCTGCACCGAGTCCCTGCCGCAGAGAAAGAGCTCCTGCTGCTCCCGAACCCCGTGTCCGCTGTAGTAGAAGAGCAGGGTGTCCCCCGTCTCCCCCTTGGCGAAGAAATCCTCGGCCAGCTCCATGATCTCTTTCGAGGATCGCTCGTAGAAGACTTCCACGTCCTCCGAGCGGAATTTTCCCGTTCGAGGATTCGTGAGCGACGACCAGAGAATCAGCCCGTCTTTCCGTGGCCCCTCCAGCCGGCGAAATCGGGAAGGGTCCGCAGGGAAGACGGAGTTGCAGATCACCAATGCGCGGTACACCGCCACCCCCGTTCCGCTATGTTGCCCGTCAGGCAACAAGTAGATCGCCCGTATCGTACTCGGCGATCTCCGTACAGGAGGTTGGGATGACGGAATCAGTGCAGATCAGAATCCGCACGGAGGTCACCGGACTGACAGCGGATCACCCGGTCGCGCAAGAGGCTCTCGATGATTTCGCGAGTGACGCCCGGGAGGTGCCGGGCCTCTCCGTGGAAGAGGGAGGTGTGCCCGCCTCGGGAGCGAAGGGCGGCCCTTCGGAACTCCTCCTCGCGCCCGGGGCGCCGTCCGCCGCCTGGGCCGTGGTCAAACTCGTCGAACTCTGGCTGCGGCGTGACCGCTCGCGCTCGATGAAGATCACCATCCAACGAGACGGCGGCGAGGCGCTCGCGGTCGACGTCTCCGGTGAGCACATCTCCACCCAGGCCCTGGAGACGGGCATCGCCAAGGCCCTCGGGGAGGCCGCGGGCACTGAGGCCACCGAGGAGGCCTCGCAGGAGACGAACGAGACGTAGCGAAGGGAAGAGCCCCGGTGACGGAGGAGTCCGTCAGTCCCCGTCCACCGACTCGAACCGCCAACGGTGCACCGCCCGGGACACCAACTCACCGGTCGGTTCCGGGAGTTCGGGGAGCTCGGCGTCGTAGGCCGCGTCCCACCAGGTGATGACGAGGACGCGGTCCTGCGGGGCGCGGAAGGTCTCCCGGCGCAGGGGCTGCCCGTCCAGCTCCTGCTTCCGGGCCCAGGCCAGCAGGTCGGCGCCACGGCCGTCCAGGGCCCGGGCCTCCCACATCAGCGCGACGGTCACGAGTACAGGTTCTCCTTGCTGACCTCGTGCACATGGTCGTGCGAGTGACCGCGTCCCGGCACATGCGGGTCCGTCACCGGAAGCGACGAGTCCGCGGACAGATCCCAGTCCGAGGCGGCGCGCCCCCGGGCCACCATCTCGGCGCCCAGCGCGGCGACCATCGCCCCGTTGTCCGTGCACAGCTTGGGGCGCGGTACCCGCAGCCGGATACCCGCGGCCTCGCAGCGCTCCTGGGCCAGCACCCGCAGCCGGGAGTTGGCGGCGACGCCACCGCCGATCATGAGGTGGTCGACGCCCTGTTCCTTGCAGGCGCGTACCGCCTTGCGGGTCAGCACGTCCACCACCGCCTCCTGGAAGGAAGCGGCGACATCACGCACCGGCACCTCCTCCCCCGCCGCCCTCTTGGCCTCGATCCAGCGGGCCACGGACGTCTTCAGACCGGAGAAGGAGAAGTCGAACGCCGGGTCACGCGGGCCGGTCAGGCCGCGCGGGAACGCGATCGCGGCCGGGTCGCCCTCCTTGGCGTACCGGTCGATGACCGGGCCGCCGGGGAAGCCGAGGTTCAGCACACGCGCGATCTTGTCGAAGGCCTCACCCGCCGCGTCGTCGATGGTCGCGCCCATCGGCCGTACGTCGGAGGTGATGTCCGTGGACAGGAGCAGGGACGAGTGGCCGCCCGAGACCAGCAGGGCCATCGTCGGCTCGGGGAGCGGGCCGTGCTCCAGCTGGTCCACGCAGATGTGCGAGGCGAGGTGGTTGACGCCGTAGAGCGGCTTGCCGAGCGCGTAGGCGTACGCCTTCGCCGCCGAGACCCCGACGAGCAGCGCACCGGCGAGCCCGGGGCCCGCCGTGACCGCGATGCCGTCCAGGTCGCGCGCGCTGACGCCCGCGTCCTTCAGCGCCCGCTGGATGGTGGGGACCATCGCCTCCAGGTGCGCGCGGGAGGCGACCTCCGGGACGACTCCGCCGAAGCGGGCGTGCTCGTCGACGCTGGACGCGATGGCGTCCGCGAGCAGGGTGGTGCCGCGGACGACGCCGACGCCGGTCTCGTCGCAGGAGGTCTCGATGCCGAGGACGAGCGGTTCGTCAGCCATTGATCTCTGTTTCCTGTACGGATGGGGAACCCGCGGCGGAGCCGCTGTCGGATGGGGTGGTGAGGCGCATGACCAGGGCGTCGATGTTCCCCGGCTGGTAGTAGCCGCGTCTGAACCCGATGGGCTCGAAGCCGAAGCGCTCGTAGAGCTTCTGCGCGCGGATGTTGTCCACCCGGCACTCCAGCAGCACCTCGGCGCACTCGAACGCGGTCGCGGCCCGCAGCAGTTCGGTCAGCAGCCGCGAGCCGAGCCCGGTACCCCACTGGTCGCGGGCGACGGCGATGGTCTGTACGTCGGCCAGGTCGCCGTTGGCGGCAAGGCCCGCGTACCCGAGCACCCGCTTCTCGGGCGTCTCCGCCACCACGTACCGGCGCGTCGCGTCCGGGCCCCGCGCGTGGGCCAGTTCGGACCAGAACATGCCCCGGGACCAGGCGTCCTCGGGGAAGAGTTCCTTCTCCAGTTCCAGCACGGGATCGAGGTCCCACCAGCGCATCTCGCGCAGCTCGGACGTCACTTGGGGGTGACCACCTTGTAGTTCTTGGGGACCTGCGCGTCGGGGCGGCGCAGGTACAGCGGCCGGGGCGCGGCCAGGTCCTCGCCCGCCGCGAGGCGTTCCGCGGCAAGGGCGGCGAGCGCGGCCGCCGAGACGTACTCGGGCGCGCGGACGTCGGGGAAGGTGTCGGGGTAGAGCAGCGCGCCGGCGCCGACGGCGGGCAGCCCCGCGACGGTCTCGGCGATCTCGGCGGGCCGGTCGACGGCGGGCTCCGTGACGCGCGTGCGGGCGTCCTCGTACCGCGCCCAGTACACCTCCTTGCGCCGTGCGTCCGTCGCGACGACGAAGGGCCCCTCGATCTCGGCCGCGTAGGCGAGCCCGTCCAGGGTGCACAGGCCGTACACGGGCACCCCGAGCGCGAGGCCGAAGGTGTCGGCGGTCATGAGGCCGACGCGCAGCCCGGTGTAGGGGCCGGGTCCGACGCCGACGACGACGCCGGTGACGGCGTCGAGCTTCAGCCCGGCCTCGGCGAGCACGCGGTCGACGGCCGGCAGCAGCAGTTCCCCGTGCCGCCGTGCGTCCACCTGGCTCGAGGAGGCAACGACGGACGTGCCGTCGTGCAGGGCGACGGTCACGGCGGGGGTGGCGGTATCCAGAGCTAGCAAGAGCACGCAAACAGCCTACGGCGCCCGGGGCGGGAGCACGGCCGCCCGGGTCTGCCCCTTTCCGGCTGCTACCGTCACCACAAACGAGGTACAGGGTTCGAACGTGGTACGAGAGGTGGGCACACCAGGTGGCTAGGAGCAGCTCGGGATTCGTGGCCGGGCTCACCGTGGCGGCCGTCGCCGCAGTCAGCTTCCTCGCCTACCAGGCGTCGGCGAACGTCCCGGACAACCTGGGCAAGGCGCACGAGAGCGCGTCGCCCAAGGCCGCCACCTCGAAGGCCCCGCGGGACAAGAAGGGCCCGGCGGCGCCGCCCGAACAGTCCGGCACAGGCGAGCGCGTCGTCTACTCCACCGGCGACAACCGCGTCTGGCTGGTCGGCGCGAACGGCAAGCCCCGGCGCACCTTCAAGGTCACCCCCAGCGCGGTCGACCCGACGCCCGCCACGTACCGGGTGACGTCCCGCTCGAACGCCGTGACCGGCTCCGACGGCACCCCGATCGAGCACGTCGTGCGCTTCGCGACCAGCCAGGGCGTGGCGATCGGCTTCAGCGCCGCCGTCAGCGGCTCGACCGGCGCGCCCGACCCGGCCGCCAAGACGGGCGGCATCCGCGAGTCCCGCGCGGACGGCGACGCGATGTGGGAGTTCGCGACGATCGGCCAGAAGGTCGTCGTCGTCCAGTAGGACCGCAACACACGCCACGACACGGCACGACGGCGCGACCACGGCGCCATCACCGCACGTCAGTGCGGCAACACGGCGTGACGCCGATACCTCCGACAGCGTTACGCGGCCTTGCGGGGCTGCTCACTCCTGCGCGTCTCGGCGACGGGTGCCCGCGGCGGTGTGGACACCGCGTCGGCCGCCGCGCACGACGCCAGCAGATCCCGCATCGACACCGCGCCCGTCACGCGCGCCGGCGCCTCGTCTCGTTCCGATGCCGACATGGACGCCTCCTGGGGCCGGGGGCAAGCGTGGTTAGGTAGACCTAACTACGAGCTGGTATCCATGTGACCACGGCCGGGACGCCGTACGCAACATCTTGCCGACGTCTTGTCGGAACATTCATGTTCCGGCTTCTCCGGCGGCGGTCAGGCCGAGAGCACGCTCAGGTCGGCCGTCGTCCAGCGCTCCCCCAGCCCGGTGAGCGTGACGTGCCGTACCTCGTCCGTGGTGTCCCCGACCGCGCGGTGGATGACGACGTGCAGCCGGTCGTCGGTCAGCTCCTCGACCTTGCCCTCGCCCCACTCGACGACGATCACCGAGTCGGAGAGCGAGACGTCGAGGTCGAGGTCCTCCATCTCGTCGAGCCCGCCGCCGAGGCGGTACGCGTCCACGTGGACGAGGGGCGGGCCCTGGACGAGGGAGGGGTGCACGCGGGCGATGACGAAGGTCGGGGAGGTGACGGCGCCCCGGACGCCGAGCCCCTCGCCGAGCCCGCGGGTCAGTGTCGTCTTGCCCGCGCCGAGCTCGCCGTTGAGCATCACCAGGTCGCCCGGGCGCAGCAGCTTGGCGAGCCGACGGCCCAACTCCTGCATCTGTTCGGGGGAGTTGACGGTGAGGCGAACGGTGACGCCGCTGGGCATCGGGGCATGTGATGTTGCGATTTCTTCCATCGTCACTCACTTGCAGTAGTACACTGGTCACGCCCCGCAAGGGGCCGGTTCGGGCTGGACCGCAGTCGAAGACTGGAAGCCACCTCCGTCAGGAGGAGGCGGAGTCACAGCCACCCACGGTAGCTGTGGTTGGCATCGCCCCCGTGCGGGCGAGCAGATCGGCGAGGCGGTCTATGACGACTATCGGGTGCTCCAGCATCACCAGGTGTCCGGCGTCCGGCACCAGTACCAACTCCGCGGCCGGCAGAGCGTCCGCGATCGCCTCGCTGTGCTCGCTCGGGGTCACCATGTCGCCGACCCCGGCCAGCACGAGCACCGGCAGCTCGGTGAAGCGCGCCAGGGCTTCCGTCTTGTCGTGCTCGGTGAACGCCGGGTAGAACTCGGCGACGACGTCGATGGGCGTGCCCTCGATCATCCGCTCGGCGAACCTGGCGACCGCCGGGTCGACGTCCCGGGACGCGAACGAGTACCGCTTGATGATCCCCGCGAACAGGTCGGCGGTGGCCCGCCGCCCCCGCTCCACCAGCGCGGCCTGCTGCCCCAGCGCCTTCAGCACGCCGGGCAGTACGCGGCGCACCGCGTTGACGCCCGCGACCGGCAGCCCGAAGTTGACCTCGCCGAGCCGGCCCGAGGACGTACCTACGAGAGCGACGCCGACGACGCGGTCGCGAACCAGTTCGGGGTAGTGGCCGGCGAGCGCCATCACGGTCATGCCGCCCATGGAGTGTCCGACCAGCACGATCGGGCCCTCGGGTACGGCGGCGTCGATGACCGCCTTCAGGTCGCGGCCGAGCTGGTCGATGGAGACCGGTGTGCCGTCCTGCACCTGGCCGACGCCCCGCCCGGAGCGGCCGTGGCTGCGCTGGTCCCAGTGCACGGTGCGTACGACACCGCGCAGCGCCGCCCGCTGGAAGTGCCAGGAGTCCTGGTTGAGGCAGTAGCCGTGGCTGAAGACGACGGTGACGGGAGCCGGGGCCTTGCGCCCGAAGAGCCTGCGGCGGCGCGGGGTGAACGTGGCGTCCTGCTCGATGTCGTCGATCTCGTAGTACAGCTCGGTGCCGTCGTCGGCGTACGCCTTGCCGGAGGTGCCGCGCAGCGAGCCGAAGGGGCCGGTCGAGTCGAGGGCGAGCCGGGCCTTGGCGCGCATGCCGCGGCCGACGGTGAGCCGCTCCAGCGCGACACCGGCGGCGGCGCCCGCGGCGACCACGCCTATCGCGGCACCGGCGAGACCGGCCCTGCGCCAGGTCCCGACGGCTCCCGCGTTCTGGGCGGCGGGGGCGGCCGCCGTGACGGCGCTCGCGACCGCCTCCGCACTGCTCTCGCTCACGTACCGCTCCTTTTCGCTGGAGTCATTGAAATCACTGGTGTCACCGGACCCTCTGGAGTCACTGCGCTCACCGGAGCCATCGCAGTCACCTGGACCGCCTGAGTCACCGAAGCAGCCGTGGCCACTGGAGTCCGCTTCCCGGCACGCGCCGGGTCGTACACCTCTACGAGGGCTACCTGTTCTGTTCCTCGTTCACATTCACGTAGACGCGGGGGACGCGGGTTCCGATGCGTGTGACGATTTCGTAAGCGATCGTGCCCGCGGCCTGAGCCCAGTCCTCGGCGGTGGGTTCGCCGCGGTCGCCGGGCCCGAACAGGACGGCCTGCGCGCCCGGCTCCGGCTCGTCTCCCCCGAGGTCGACGACGAACTGGTCCATCGCGACCCGGCCCGCGACCGTGCGCCACTTGCCGCCGACCAGCACGGGGCCGGTGCCGGAGGCGTGCCTCGGGATGCCGTCCGCGTAGCCGACAGGGACCAGGCCGAGGGTCGTTTCGCCGGGGGTGACGTAGTGATGTCCGTAGCTGACGCCGTGACCGCCCGGGACCTGCTTGACCAGGGCGAGGGACGCGCTCAGCGTCATCACGGGGCGCAGTCCGAAGTCGGCCGGTGTGCCGACCTCGGGACCCGGTGAGATGCCGTAGACCGCGATCCCTGTGCGGACGAGGTCGAAGTGGGACTCGGGGAGCGTGAGTGTGGCGGGCGAGTTGGCGATGTGCCGCACCTCGGGGCGGACGCCCTGCTCCTCGGCGTACGCCACCATCGCGCGGAAGCGGGTGAGTTGGGCCTGGATGGAGGGGTGGCCCGGCTCGTCGGCGCAGGCGAAGTGCGACCAGAGGCCGGTGATGGTCACCAGACCTTCGCGCTCGGCGCGCAGGGCCTCGGTGACAAGGTCGGGCCAGTCGCCGGGCTGCGAGCCGCCGCGCCCGAGGCCCGTGTCGGCCTTGAGCTGGACGCGGGCGGTCCGGCCGGCCTCCCGGGCGGCCGCGGTGGCCTCGCGCAGGGCCCACAGGCCGCTGAGCGACACGTCGATGTCGGCCTCGACGGCCTCGCGCCAGGGGCCTCCGGGTGTCCACAGCCAGCACATGATCCGGCCGGGCAGGCCCGCCTCGCGCAGCGCCAGGGCCTCCTGGGGTGTGGCCGTGCCGAGCCAGCCGGCGCCCGCCTCGACCGCCGCGCGGGCACACGGAATCGCCCCGTGGCCGTAGGCGTCGGACTTGACCACGGCCATCAGGGCCGCGCCCGGTGCCTGGGCGCGCAGGCTCCGCACGTTGGCCCGCAGGGCGGCCAGATCGATCTCTGCGCGTGCGCGCAGTGGTGCTGTCTCAGTCATCGCGCCCCCAGTGTCTCAGAGGCGTCCGACAGCGCCCCTACCCGTCCGTACGCCTCATGTGCCGGCCCGGCGCCCCCACACGTACACCCGGTCGCCCTTCTTGAGGACGCGCCACAGCGTGCGGGCGTCGGCGAGCCGCAGGTTCACACAACCCCACGAGCCGTTCGGGTCGTAGATGCTGCCGCTGATGGCGTGGAAGGCCTGTCCCCGGTCGAAGAACTGGCTGTACGGCATGGGGCTGTGATAGATCGACGACCAGTGGTTCCTGTGCTTCCAGTAGACGCGGTGCCACCCGGTCCTGGTCCGGTACCCGGCCCGCCCGCTGCGCATCGGCGCGGGCCCCCACAGCACCCGCTTCCCCTTCTGTACCCAGGTCAGTTGCCGCTTCAGATCCACGCAGGCGATGCGGTACGACCGCACAGGGCACCTCCGTGCGGCGTTCGGGTTCTTCCTGGCGGAGATCAGCCGCATGGTGCCCCAGGTGACGGCTCCCGCGAAGCCGCTGTCGGGCTTGATCCCGTGCCGCCGCTGGAACGCGCGCACGGCGACGCAGTCACCGCCGGACTGCCTTCCGTCCACCCGCAGTTTCAGCCACCGCTCGACCTGCCGCTGGTAGGGACCGGTCCGGCCGGTGCAGGCCGCGGCGCCGGCACCGCGGTGCGCCACGTCCGCGGGCGCAGCGGCGCCCAGGGTCAGGGCGGCGGCGAGGACCAGGCCCGTGACGGCTCCTCGGCGTCGCGTGCCCTCTCGTACGATCATGCGTTCTTTGGTCACGGGTTCAGGGAATCGCTGTGAGCCTCCGAGAGGGTCGCGGCACGCGGCAGCCGCCGCCCGGGTCACCCGACGGGCGGCGGCGGGGACGAGCCGGGCCATCAACAACGGCGACGTCAAGACCGACATCAACGGCGGAGTGTTCTCGCTGGTCGGTTCGGGACTGGCACATCAGCCCCTCGGAGGCGAACAAGGGCGAGCGGCTTGCCGAGTTCCGCGGCGACGGCTCGCACTACCAGCTCACCTATGAGGTGCGGCCGGACAACTGGTAGGCCTCCTACCGCTGTACGTCACGCCAGGCGTCCGGGAGCGCCCCGGCGATCCCGGACGCCGTCAGCGGGGCACCGTCGGCGGCGTAACGCCCGGCAAGTCCGTGCAGGTACGCGGCGACGGATCCCGCGTCGCGGGCGTCGAGTCCGGCCGCGAGCAGCGCTCCGGCCAGGCCCGAGAGCACATCGCCACTGCCCGCGGTGGCCAGCCACGGGGTGCCGGTGGGGTTGACCCGCACCGGTCCCCTGTCCGCGTCGGCGACCAGCGTCGTCGAGCCCTTGAGCAGCACGGTCGCCCCGTACCTTGCGGCCAGTTCGCGCACCGAGTCGAGCCGGGCCGCCTCGACCCGTTCGCGCGGGACGCCGAGAAGTGCGGCCGCCTCACCGGCGTGCGGGGTGAGCAGGGTGGGAGCGCGCCGGGCCCGTACGGCGTCGGCGTCCAGGCCCCGCAGCCCGTCCGCGTCGACGAGCACCGGCACGTCCGACGCCAGCACCTCGTCGGCGCCGGTGCTGTCCCCGAGCCCGGGCCCGACCACCCAGGCCTGCACGCGGCCCGCCTTCGCCGGGGAGCCGTCGGAGACCAGGGTCTCGGGGAAGCGGGCGATGACCGCCTCCGCCGCCGAGCCGACGTAGCGGACCGCACCGGCGCCGCCGTGCAGCGCGCCCGCGACGGCGAGTACGGCCGCGCCCGGGTAGCGCACCGAACCGGCGACGACGCCGACGACGCCGCGGCGGTACTTGTCGCTGGCCGCGCCGGGTTCCGGCAGCAGTTCCGCCACGTCGGCGTGTTGCAGGGCCTCCAGGTCCGGCTCCGCCGGCAGGGCGCCGCGCAGGCCGATGTCGACGAGCCGCACCGCCCCCGCGTACTCCCGTGCCGGGTCGATCAGCAGCCCCGGCTTGTGCGTACCGAAGGTCACCGTCAGGTCGGCCGGGAGGGCGGCGCCGCGCACCTCGCCGGTGTCGGCCTCGATGCCGCTCGGCAGGTCGACGGCGACGACGGCCGCGCGGGCGTCGGCGGCGAGCTCGGCCAGGGGGGCGGCCTCGGGGCGCAGGCCACCCTTGCCGCCGATGCCGACGATGCCGTCGATCACCAGGTCCGCGCGGTGCATCAACGCCTCGGCGGCACCGGGCTCCACCACTCTGCCGCCGGCTCGCCGCAGCGCGGTCAGGCCCTCGCCATGGGTGCGCTCGGGGGCGAGCAGTACGGCACTCACGCCCGCGCCACGACGGGCGAGCCGGGCCCCCGCGTACAGGGCGTCGCCCCCGTTGTCCCCGCTGCCCACCAGCAGCACGACCCGGCTGCCGTAGACCCGGCCGAGCAGGTCGGCGCAGGCCGCGGCCAGCCCGGCGGCGGCCCGCTGCATCAACGCGCCCTCCGGAAGCCGGGCCATCAGCTCCCGCTCGGCCGCCCTTACCGTCTCCACGCTGTACGCAGTCCGCATGGCGTCGAGTCTGCCCCGTAAACCTCCGTGGCCGCACCCGGGCCGGTCAGCCCTCGGCCACCACCACCGCCGAGGCCACCCCCGCGTCATGGCTCAACGACACGTGCCACGACCGCACTCCCAGCTCGGCCGCCCGCGCCGCCACTGTGCCTCCCACCCGCAGACGCGGCTGCCCGCTGTCCTCGACGTACACCTCGGCGTCCGTCCAGTGCAGGCCGGCCGGGGCGCCGAGGGCCTTCGCCAGGGCCTCCTTCGCGGCGAACCGGGCGGCGAGCGAGGCGATGCCCCTGCGCTCGCCGCTCGGCAGCAGCAACTCCCGTTCCAGGAAGAGCCGTTCGGCCAGCCCCGGCGTACGCTCCAGCGACGCGCGGAACCGGTCGATCTCGGCCACGTCGATACCGACCCCGATGATGCTCATGCCTGGCACCTTAAGGGCACGGGGCAGCGGTCCCGACGCTCGTCGAACCCCTACCTACTGCACGTCGACAAAGTCACCGGTCGCCTTCACAGAGCCCGTGGTGGTCGTGCCGGCGAAGCTGAAGCGGTAGTAGCCGTCGACGTTGGCCGTGGTGGTGGTGTTCAGGGTCCCGGTGCTGCTGGAGGTGACCGTCTTGAGGGTGGTGTAGGTGTCGCTGCCCTTCTTGCGGAACTGCAGCTGCACCGGCTGGGTCGCGTAGCCCGCGTACTTGCTCGTGGTCCAGTTGGCGCGGCTCAGCTTCCCGGTGACCGTGACGGTTTTGCCCTTCTTCACCGGCTCCGGGGAGGCGTTGACGCTCAGCGTGGCGGCGCGCTTGAGCTTGGTGGTGGCGACGTCGTCGTTGTAGCTGGCGTTGGCGTAGAGGTCGTAGGCGCCGAGGAACAGTTTCCAGGTCCCGGCAACGCCGTTGCCGTCCTTGAAGTCACTGCCGGGGTCGATGTTGAAGACGGCCTTGCAGCTGTAGACGCCGAGTTGGGTCGTCGACTCCGTGCAGACGGGGTCGTCGTCCGTCCCCAGGGAGCCGGTGATGTCGTCCACGTTCGAGCTGTCGGTGCCCTGCCACAGGAATGCCTCGGTGAGGGCGATGCCGCTGTCGTTGGAGGCGGTGTACGTCACGGTGACGGACTTCTTGGCGCTCACACCGAGGACGACGTCCTTGCCGGCGTTGATGACCGCGTTCGTGAACTTGGTGGCGCCCAGCGAGTCCCTCGGCTGAACGGCCTTGGAGGCGAAGGATCCGAGCTTCGCCGTCCCGTCCGCATGCTCCGCCGCCTGAGCGGTGGCCGGAAGAGCGAGCGCGGAAAGAACGGCAGCGCTGGAAAGAGCGACGACAGCGGCGCGTACACGCATGAAATCCCCCACAGTGAAGTCGAAAGGCCTCGCCGAACCATCCCCCCGGCCAGGCCTGTTGAGATCTCGCATCGTACAGACGCACGAGTACCGCGGACCCGTGCCGGGCCTGTGAGTCGGATCATGAAGGCAGAAGGATTGGCAGATCCGTACCGCGCGTGACCTCGTGGTCGACGACGTGATCGACGGTGTGCGGGACTACTCCACCGTCACCGACTTCGCCAGGTTCCGAGGCTGATCCACCTCGTTCCCGCGAGCCGTGGCCAGCTCGCAGGCGAACACCTGGAGGGGAACCGTCGCGACCATCGGCTGGAGCAGGGTCGGGGTGACCGGGATACGGATCAGGTGGTCGGCGTACGGCACGACCGCCTCGTCCCCGTCCTCCGCGATCACGATGGTTCGCGCACCCCTCGCCCGGATCTCCTGGATGTTGGACACGATCTTGTCGTGGAGCACGGACCGTCCCCGGGGCGACGGCACGACCACCACCACCGGCATGTCCTCCTCGATCAGCGCGATCGGCCCGTGCTTCAGCTCGCCCGCCGCGAAGCCCTCCGCGTGCATGTACGCGAGCTCCTTCAGCTTGAGCGCACCCTCCAGCGCCACCGGATACCCCACATGGCGCCCAAGGAAGAGCACCGTGTTCTTGTCGGCGAGCGAACGCGCCAGCTCCCGTACCGGCTCCATGGTGGCGAGGACCTGGTCGACCTCACCGGAGATCTTCGCCAGGTCCCGGATCACGGCCTGGATCTCGTCACCCCACTTGGTGCCGCGCACCTGCCCCAGGTACAGCGCCACCAGATAGCAGGCCACCAGCTGCGTCAGAAACGCCTTGGTCGACGCGACCGCGACCTCCGGGCCCGCGTGCGTGTACAGCACCGCGTCGGACTCGCGCGGGATCGTCGAGCCGTTCGTGTTGCAGATCGCCAGCACCTTGGAGCCCTGCTCACGGGCGTGCCGCAGCGCCATCAGCGTGTCCATGGTCTCGCCGGACTGGGAGATGGCGATCACCAGCGAGCGCGAGTCGAGAATCGGATCCCGGTAGCGGAACTCACTGGCCAGCTCCACCTCGCACGGGATCCGCGTCCAGTGCTCGATGGCGTACTTGGCGATCAACCCGGCGTGGAACGCCGTACCGCACGCGACGATCACGACCTTGTCGATCTCGCGCAGCTCCGAGGTGGAGATCCGCACCTCGTCGAGTGTCAGCGAGCCCGCGGCGTCGATCCGGCCCAGGAGCGTATCGGCGACAGCCTTGGGCTGCTCGGCGATCTCCTTGAGCATGAAGTAGTCATAGCCCCCCTTTTCCGCCGCCGACGCGTCCCAGTCGACGTGGTACGAGCGCACGTCCCCGGGGGCGCCGTCGAACCCGGTGACCGTCACCCCGTCCCGGCGCAGCTCCACCACCTGGTCCTGGCCCAGCTCGATCGCCGACCGCGTGTGGGCGATGAACGCGGCGACGTCCGAGGCGAGGAAGGCCTCGCCCTCTCCGACGCCCACCACCAGAGGCGAGTTCCGCCGCGCCCCGACCACCACGTCCGGCTCGTCCGCGTGCACCGCGACCAGCGTGAAGGCGCCCTCCAGCCGCCGGCACACCAGCCGCATCGCCTCCGCGAGGTCCGCGCAGGCCGAGAACTCCTCCGCGAGCAGGTGGGCCACCACCTCGGTGTCCGTCTCGGAGGCGAGCGCGTGCCCGCGCTCCGCCAGCTCGGCCCGCAGCACGGCGAAGTTCTCGATGATCCCGTTGTGCACCACGGAGACACGGCCCGCGTTGTCCAGATGCGGGTGCGCGTTGGCGTCCGTGGGCCCGCCGTGGGTCGCCCACCTGGTGTGCCCGATGCCCGTCGACCCGGCCGGCAGCGGCCGGTCGACCAGCTCCTTCTCCAGGTTGACCAGCTTCCCGGCCTTCTTCGCCGAGGCGAGCCCGCCGTCCGCGAGCACGGCGACGCCCGCCGAGTCGTACCCCCGGTACTCCAGTCGCTTCAGTCCGGCCATCACCACGTCAAGCGCCGACTGCGACCCCACGTATCCCACGATTCCGCACATGGGCCGCAGCCTACGGGCCGACGCCCGCCCCAACACGGCTCTTCCTGCCCGATATCGGAAATTCCCGCGCCCGTACGAAGCCCGTACGAAGCGCGCGCGCCGCCCCCTACGAAGCCGCGCCGTCCCCCCGCGTGACGGACCCCACCCCCCATCCTGTCCATACTCCCGTAACAATGGACTGTGATCTCTCCGGTCTCCCCGTCGCAGCGGAGCGCCCACCGGCCCAAGCCGGAGGCGACTCCTTACGTCGACCTCACCCGTGCCGAGTGGAGCGCGCTGCGCGACAAAACGCCGCTCCCGCTGACCGCCGAGGAGGTGGAGAAGCTGCGCGGCCTGGGCGATGTCATCGACCTCGACGAAGTGCGGGACATCTACCTCCCGCTCTCCCGCCTGCTGAATCTCTACGTCGGCGCCACGGACGGCCTGCGCGGCGCCCTCAACACCTTCCTCGGCGAGAAGGGCTCCCAGTCGGGCACCCCGTTCGTCATAGGGGTCGCGGGCTCGGTCGCGGTCGGCAAGTCCACCGTCGCCCGTCTCCTCCAGGCGCTTCTCTCCCGCTGGCCCGAGCACCCCCGCGTCGAGCGGGTCACCACCGACGGCTTCCTCCTGCCCACCCGGGAGTTGGAGGCGCGCGGCCTGATGTCGAGGAAGGGCTTCCCGGAGTCCTACGACCGCCGGGCCCTCACGCGTTTCGTCGCGGACATCAAGGCGGGCAAGAACGAGGTCACCGCCCCGGTCTACTCGCACCTGATCTACGACATCGACCCCAGCCGAAAGCTCACGGTCCGCCGCCCCGACATCCTCATCGTCGAGGGCCTGAACGTCCTGCAGCCCGCCCTGCCCGGCCAGGACGGCCGCACCCGCGTGGGCCTCGCCGACTACTTCGACTTCAGCGTGTACGTCGACGCCCGCGCCGAGGACATCGAGCGCTGGTACCTGAACCGTTTCCGCAAGCTGCGCCAGACGGCGTTCCAGAATCCGTCGTCGTACTTCCGCAGGTACACCCAGGTCTCCGAGGAGGAGGCGCTCGACTACGCGCGCACCACCTGGCGGACCATCAACAAGGTCAACCTCCTGGAGAACGTGGCCCCGACCCGTGGCCGTGCGGGCCTCGTCATCCGCAAGGGACCGGACCACAAGGTGCAACGACTGAGCCTGCGCAAGCTGTAGGACGCCCTGAAGGACGACCTGTTAGAAAGGCGTCATGCTGCATCTGCGCCTCATCACGCCCGCGGACCGGACCGACGACGTGGTCCGCCTGATCGAGAAGACGGTCGGCACCACGCACCTCGTCGTGCTGCCGGGCGCCGCCCGCAACCCCGTCGGGGACGTGGTGATGTGCGATGTCGCGCGCGAGTCGGGCGACGAACTCCTGGTCGGCCTGCGGAAGTTGGAGATCGACAAGACAGGCTCGATCGCCGTCGAGAACATCGACCTGTCGCTGTCCAGGCGCGCCGACAAGGCCGAGGAGGAGGCGCCCGGCGAGGGCGCGGACGCGGTTTTGTGGGAGCAGTTGCGGGACGCGACGCACGAGGAGTCGACGCTCAACGTCACCTATCTCGCGTTCCTCACCGTCGCCACGATGCTCGCGGCCTGCGGTGTGATGCTCGACAACGCGATCCTGATCGTGGGCGCGATGGCGGTGGGCCCGGAGTTCGGCCCGCTGGCCGGGATCTCCACGGCCCTGGTGCAGCGCTCCCCGCATCTGGTGTTGCGCTCGCTGTGGGCGCTGCTCGCCGGGTTCGCGGCGGCGATGTTGCTGACAGTGGGCTTCAGTTGGCTGCTGGACGCCTTCGGCCTGTTCGAGAGGTCGATGGTGGAGGCGGCCCGGCCCAACACGGCGTTCATCTGGAAGCCCGACTGGATGTCGTTCGTGGTGGCGTTCCTCGCGGGCATCGCCGGGACGCTCTCGCTGACCTCCGCCAAGTCGGGCGCCCTGATCGGCGTCGCGATCTCGGTGACGACGGTCCCGGCGGCCGCGAACGCCGCGGTGGCCTTCAGCTACACCGACTACTCCCAGACGTGGGGCTCCACCTGGCAGCTGCTGGCCAACCTCGGCGGCATCGTCGTCGCGGGCACTCTCACGCTGCTCGCCCAGAAGTGGTTCTGGGCGAGGCAGCGCAGGATCCCCGTCGGCGGGATCGGCTGACGGACCGGACAGGTCCTAGCCCAGCGCCGACTTCACGACATCGGCGAGGCGTCCGGCGACCGACCGTGCCTGGTCGATGTCGGCGGCCTCGACCATGACGCGGACGAGCGGTTCGGTGCCCGAGGGGCGCAGCAACACCCGTCCGGTGGAGCCGAGTTCACGCTCGGCGTCGACGACCGCGGCGGCCAGCTCGGCGGAGGTCCGCACCCGGGAGCGGTCCACGTCGGGGACGTTGATGAGCACCTGCGGGAGCCGCTCCATGACGGAGGCGAGGTCCTTGAGCGTACGGCCGGTCTGGGCGACCCGGGCGGCCAGCAGCAGGCCGGTGAGGGTGCCGTCGCCGGTGGTGGCGTGGTCGAGGATGATCACGTGCCCGGACTGCTCGCCGCCGAGCGCGTAGCCGTGCTCCTTCATCTCCTCCAGCACATAGCGGTCGCCGACCGCCGTCTGCACCAGCGAGATGCCCTCGCGCTCCATGGCCAGCTTGAAGCCCAGGTTCGACATGACCGTCGCGACAACGGTGCCGGAGCGAAGTACGGAACGCTCCCGCATCGCCAGCGCGAGTACGGCCATGATCTGGTCGCCGTCGATCTCGGCGCCCGTGTGGTCCACGGCGAGGCAGCGGTCGGCGTCGCCGTCGTGCGCGATACCGAGGTCGGCGCCGTGCTCGACCACGGCGGCCTTGAGAAGGCCCAGGTGGGTGGAGCCGCAGCCGTCGTTGATGTTGAGGCCGTCCGGGTCGGCGCCGATCGTGATGATCTCGGCACCGGCGCGCGAGAACGCCTCGGGCGACACGCGTGCGGCGGCGCCGTGCGCCTCGTCGAGGACGATCTTCAGCCCGTCGAGACGGTTGGGGAGGACGGCGATGAGGTGGGCGACGTACTGGTCGAAGCCCTCGGCGTACGACTTGACGCGGCCGACTCCGGCTCCGGTCGGACGGCTCCAGGGGGCGCCGGTGCGGTGCTCGTCGTAGACGGCCTCGACCCGCTCCTCCAGCTCGTCGTCGAGCTTGTGCCCGCCGCGCGCGAGGAACTTGATGCCGTTGTCCGGCATGGCGTTGTGGCTGGCCGAGAGCATGACACCCAGGTCGGCGCCGAGCGCGCCGGTGAGGTACGCGACCGCGGGGGTGGGCAGCACGCCGACGCGCAGGACGTCCACGCCCGCGCTGGCGAGGCCCGCGACCACGGCGGCCTCCAGGAACTCCCCGGACGCACGCGGATCCCGCCCGACCACTGCCACCGGCCGGTGGCCCTCGAACGAGCCCGCCTCGGCGAGTACGTGCGCCGCTGCCACGGAGAGTCCGAGCGCGAGCTCGGCCGTCAGATCCGCGTTGGCGACACCGCGCACACCGTCCGTGCCGAAGAGTCGTCCCACTTGTCCTCCCGAGGTACTTCAGAATTCGGAATTCATCCGATCACACAAACCTTTGAGGGCCTTGTGCCGTTATACGCCCAAGCCTGTGATAAACGAACGCCCCGGCGGCACACAGCGTGCCGCCGGGGCGAACGGTCGTACAAAAAGCAGCAGGCGGTGATTAACGCTTGCTGTACTGCGGGGCCTTACGGGCCTTCTTGAGACCGGCCTTCTTGCGCTCGACCGCACGGTCGTCGCGCTTGAGGAAGCCGGCCTTCTTGAGGGCGCCGCGGTTGTTGTCGACGTCGGCCTCGTTCAGCGCACGGGCGACACCGAGACGGAGCGCACCGGCCTGACCGGAGACGCCGCCACCCGAGATACGGGCGATGACGTCGTAACGGTCGTCGAGCTCGAGCACCTTGAAGGGCTCGTTGACTTCCTGCTGGTGCACCTTGTTGGGGAAGTAGTCCTCAAGGGTGCGACCGTTGATCTTCCACTTGCCGGTGCCCGGAACGATCCGGACGCGGGCGATGGCGTTCTTGCGACGGCCCAGGCCGGCGGCCGGCTGCGGGTCGCCGAAGCGGCCGGCGAGCGACTCCGAGGTGTACTCGCCCTCGACGGGCACCTCGGACTCGGTGGTGTAGCTCTCGATGTCGACGAGCTCGGTCTCGGTCTCTTCGACCGGCTGCTCAACGGTGGTCTCGGCCACGATGCTCCTCAGATTCTTTTCTGTCTTTGGGGGTGGCCGGAACTACTGCGCGACCTGGGTGATCTCGAACGGCACCGGCTGCTGTGCAGCGTGGGGGTGCTGGTCGCCCGAGTAGACCTTCAGCTTCGAGAGCACCTGACGGCCCAGGGTGTTCTTGGGGATCATGCCCTTGATGGCCTTCTCGACGGCCTTCTCGGGGTTCTTGGCCAGCAGCTCGTCGTAACGGACGGAGCGCAGACCACCCGGGAAGCCGGAGTGGCGGTACGCCAGCTTCTGGGTCTTCTTGTTGCCGGAGAGGTGCACCTTGTCGGCGTTGATGATGATGACGAAGTCACCGGCGTCGACGTGGGGGGCGTAAATCGGCTTGTGCTTGCCCCGCAGGATGTTCGCGGCAGTGGTCGCCAGACGGCCCAGGACGACATCCTGGGCGTCGATGACATACCACTGGCGAGTGATGTCGCCGGGCTTAGGGCTAAACGTACGCACTTCGTAGCCTTCGCTTCTTCAGTGGATGGGTCCTGACACATGGCATCACTGAAGCGATCGTGCAGCTGGGGACGACAGTGCCGGGAACGATGCCCGTATGCCGCCCACTGGTAACTGCTCCAGGGAACCTACGTACGGCCCTATCGCGTGAGAACGACCAAGCCGATACGCATAACAAAGTGCAACACTACCCGCGCCGCCCCGGACGGGTCAAAACGCGCGAGGACGACCCCCCGGCGGAACCCTCTCGGGCATCCACGGAGGCCGCTCCATCCGGAGCATCCGGAGATGTCACTTTTGCCGTTCCCCCCAAGGGTACGACGAGGGTACGAGAGAGACAGGAGTGGCCTCCGGAGCGGAACGGCACCCCCCGCACCCCGTCTAAGATGCGGCCCATGAGCTATGGGCAGGGGGAGCCCCCGTGGGATCCCTGGAAACCGGGTTCCCAGCAACCGCAGTGGGGCAACCAGAGCGGCGGGACGCCCGACTGGGCGGCACTCGCCGAGGCGTCGGAGTCGCGCAACAAGCGGCGCAGACTGCTGCTGATCTTCGGCGGCGCCTTCGCCACGCTGGCGATCGGTGCTGCCGTCGCGGTGGCCGTCGTGTCCGCGAACGGCGACAGCCGGACCTCGGGCAAACCCACCTCCGACCTGCCCCCCAGCGCCGCCATCCCGAGTGACAGCACGGGAGCGGACCCCTCCTTCGAGCCGACCACGGCGCCTCCGCCGCTGGACCCGATGGACTTCATATCCAGCGCGAAGAAGGACACGGCACCGCTCAGCCCGGACATCCTCTTCCCGGGTTCGCAGCTGACGATGGGCGACCGCGTCTACCGCAAGGGCGCGACGGCCTCGACGACGAAGTGCGCCACCGCCGTGCAGGGCACGCTCCCGCCGGTCCTCACCAGGAACGACTGCACCCGCGTGATGCGTGTCACGTACGCCAAGGACGGCATCGCGGTGACGGTCGGCGTCGCGCTCTTCGACACCGCGGAACAGGCGACGAAGGCCAAGAAGGAAGCGGACAAGAAGAGCATCGTGAGCTCCCTGCCCGGACAGGGCGTCCGCGCCTTCTGCCGTACGGCGATCTGCCGCACGACCACGAACTCCTACGGCCGCTACGCCTACTTCACGATCTCCGGGTTCACCAACGGCAAGGACGTGACGGACAAGGACACCAAGGTGTTCACGACCGGCGACGACCTGGCCGAGTTCACGTTCCGGCAGATCCGCCGCCGCGGTGAGGCCCAGGCGTCGGCGGCGGCCACCCAGTAGTACCCGGCCCGGCCGCCGCTCCCCCGCCTCTCGCTACTTGCCCTTCATCCGCAACCGGATCGGCACGACCGCCGACTCCAGCTGGGTGCGCAACGTCATCTTCGAGACGCCCTCGGTCCGCTCCTCGAAGCGGATCGGGATCTCGACGGCGCTGTGCCCGGCGCGTACGGCCTTGTACTTCAGCTCGACCTGGAAGCTGTAGCCCGCGCTGTCCAGCGTGGCCAGGTCGACATCCCGCAGGGCCGTGGCCGTCCACAGGTTGAAGCCGGCGGTGATGTCCCGGATCTTCGTGCCGAGCACCGTGCGCGCGTACCGGTTCGCGAACCGCGAGAGCAGCACCCGGTGCACGCCCCAGTCCTCGTCGAGCGCGCCGCCCTCGACATACCGGCTGCCGACGACCAGCCCGACGCCGGTGGCCAGGGCCGTGCCCAGCATCTGCGGCACCGCGTGCACGGGATGGCTGCCGTCGGCGTCCATCTGCACGACGTACGCCGCGCCCTCGTCGAGCGCGGCGCTCATCCCGGCGGTGTAGGCCCGCCCCAGGCCGTCCTTCTCGGTGCGGTGCAGCACGCTCATGCGGTGCCGCCCGTCGGCGTTGTACTTCTCGGCGAGTTCGTCGGCGATCCGCCCGGTGCCGTCCGGGCTGGAGTCGTCCACGATCTTCAAGTGCAGCCCGTCGAGCGGCAGTTGCAGCACCGCCTCGGCCATCCTCGGCAGGTTCGCCGCCTCGTTGTACGTCGGCATCACCACGGTGACCGCCGCGTCCGCCCCCAAGTCGTGGGTCATTTCCATCCCCTCTGGATCATCGGGTTCTCGCGGGACCTCAGCAACAACCGGCCCCGGGCAGCGTGCGCTTGTTCCGCGCCTCCTTGTTGCGCGCGGCCAGCAACTCATCGGCGGGGTAACCGACTTCCTCCAGCGTCAGCCCGTGCGGCCGTACGACATGCACGGCCGAGTCCCGTACGCCGGCGGCCAGCACCTTCCCGGGCCAGTCGGCGGGGCGGTGCCCGTCCCCCACGAACAGCAGCGCCCCGATGAGTGAGCGCACCATGTTGTGGCAGAAGGCATCCGCCCGCACGGTCGCGGTGATGATCCCGTCCGCACCCCGCAGGAGGCTCAGCTCCTGGAGGGTACGGATGGTGGTCGCGCCCTCGCGCTTCTTGCAGTACGCGGCGAAGTCGTGCCCCCCGACGAGCCGCCCGGCCGCCTCGTTCATGGCGTCGACGTCGAGCGGCCAGTCGTGCCACAGAACGTGGCCGCGCAGCAGCGGGTCGACGCCGCCCGGGATGTCGGTCACGCGGTATGCGTAGCGCCGCCAGACGGCGGAGAAGCGCGCGTTGAATCCGCTCGGCGCTTCCTCCACCGACCACACCCGTACGTCCTTGGACAGCCGCCCGGCGAGCCGCTTCAGCAGCTTCTCGCGGTGTTCTGCCCAGAGCTCCTCGGGCAGGTCGACATGCGCCACCTGCCCGCGGGCGTGCACGCCCGCGTCGGTGCGGCCGGCCACGGTCAGCTCGTGCGTCGTCTCCCCGGACCGCGTCACCGTCCGCAGGGCGTCCTCGATCTCGCCCTGCACGGTCCGCCGTCCCCCGGCCTGCTTGGCCCACCCGGAGAACTCGCTCCCGTCGTACGACAGGTCCAGCCGCACCCGTACGAACCCGGGCTCTACCTCGTCACTCACCCATTGATCCTCTCAAAACGCGAAAGCGGGCCCGCCCCGAAGGGCGGACCCGCTCAAACGCGAGCCGAAGCTCAGGCGTCCTTGGACTCGTCGCCCTCGGCAGCAGCCGGAGCAGCGTCCTCGACGACCTCGGCCTTGGGAGCCTCGGTGTCCTTCGCGGCACGCTTGGTGGCGGCCTCGGCCTCACCCGTGGCCTGCTGCGCGACGGTCAGCGCCTCGACCAGCTCGATGACAGCCATGGGCGCGTTGTCGCCACGGCGGTTACCGATCTTGGTGATACGGGTGTAGCCACCCGGGCGGTTCTCGTAGCGCGGGCCGATCTCGGTGAAGAGCGTGTGCACGATGCTCTTGTCCGTGATCACCGAAAGCACCTGACGGCGGTTGTGAAGGTCACCCTTCTTCGCCTTGGTGACCAGACGCTCGGCGTAGGGACGCAGGCGGCGGGCCTTGGCCTCGGTGGTGGTGATGCGGCCGTGCTCGAAGAGCGACTTCGCGAGGTTCGCGAGGAGCAGCTTCTCGTGCGCGGCGCTGCCGCCCAGACGGGCACCCTTGGCGGGCTTCGGCATGGTGTTTCTCCTAGGTGTCTGCCCCGGCCGTATCAGGTACCGGGGTCAGTGTCCGAGCGGGCGGATGCCCGTCGAAGATCCGGGGGTCTTCGCGAGACCCCCGGAGGTGGTGCGGATCAGTACTGCTCGGTCTCCACGAACCCGGCGTCCACGTCGTCGTCGGCGCCGAAGGCGTCCGCGGCGGCCGTGGGGTCGAATCCGGGCGGGCTGTCCTTGAGGGCCAGGCCCATGCCGGCCAGCTTCGCCTTGACCTCGTCGATGGACTTCGCACCGAAGTTGCGAATGTCGAGGAGGTCGGCCTCGGAGCGGGCGACGAGCTCACCCACGGAGTGGATGCCCTCACGCTTGAGGCAGTTGTACGACCGAACGGTGAGCTCGAGCTCCTCGATCGGCAGGGCGAGATCAGCGGCAAGGGCGGCGTCCGTGGGGGACGGGCCCATGTCGATGCCCTCGGCGTCGATGTTGAGCTCGCGCGCCAGACCGAACAGCTCGACCAGGGTCTTACCGGCCGACGCCATGGCGTCACGGGGACGCATGGCCTGCTTGGTCTCGACGTCGACGATCAGCTTGTCGAAGTCGGTGCGCTGCTCGACACGGGTCGCCTCGACCTTGTACGTGACCTTCAGCACCGGCGAGTAGATCGAGTCGACCGGGATGCGCCCGATCTCCTGACCGACCTGCTTGTTCTGAACGGCGGAGACGTAGCCGCGACCGCGCTCGACGGTCAGCTCCATCTCCAGCTTGCCCTTGCCGTTGAGCGTGGCGAGGACGAGGTCGGGGTTGTGCACCTCGACACCGGCCGGGGGCGCGATGTCGGCGGCGGTGACCAGACCCGGGCCCTGCTTGCGCAGGTACATCACGACGGGCTCGTCGTGCTCCGAGGAGACGACCAGCTGCTTGATGTTGAGGATCAGGTCGGTGACGTCCTCCTTGACGCCCGGCACGGTGGTGAACTCGTGCAGAACGCCGTCGACGCGGATGGACGTGACCGCCGCACCCGGGATCGAGGAGAGGAGCGTACGACGCAGGGAGTTGCCGAGGGTGTAGCCGAAGCCCGGCTCCAGCGGCTCGATCACGAACCGGGAGCGGAATTCGTCGACGACCTCTTCGGTCAACGAGGGACGCTGAGCAATCAGCATGTTGCGATCCTTCAGTCAGGGACGCCCGCTATTTGACGTCCTGCTCACCGGGCGGAGCCCGATGTTGCTACTACTGCAAGGGTACGGGCGGCACGCCCCCGAGGAGACGTACCGCCCGAAACCTAAGACAACCGTGCGTCAGACGCGGCGGCGCTTGGGCGGACGGCAGCCGTTGTGCGGGGTGGGGGTGACGTCCTGGATCGAGCCGACCTCGAGGCCAGTGGCCTGGAGGGAGCGGATCGCGGTCTCGCGACCGGAGCCCGGGCCCTTCACGAAGACGTCAACCTTGCGCATGCCGTGCTCCTGCGCGCGGCGGGCGGCCGACTCGGCGGCCATCTGCGCGGCGAAGGGGGTGGACTTGCGCGAGCCCTTGAAGCCGACGTGGCCGGCGGAGGCCCAGGAGATCACGTTGCCCGAGGGGTCCGTGATCGAGACGATGGTGTTGTTGAACGTGCTCTTGATGTGCGCGTGGCCGTGAGCGACGTTCTTCTTTTCCTTGCGGCGCACCTTCTTGGCAGCGCCCTGACGACCCTTGGGGGGCATCTGTTTCTCCTACAGGGAGGTGGTCGGTCCTACAGCGAAGACCGCTTGGTAAAGCGTCCGCTGAGGACTACTTCTTGCCCGGCTTCTTCTTACCGGCGATGGCGCGACGCGGGCCCTTGCGGGTACGAGCGTTCGTGCTGGTGCGCTGACCGTGAACGGGCAGGCCACGACGGTGGCGAAGACCCTGGTAGCAGCCGATCTCAACCTTGCGGCGGATGTCGGCCTGCACCTCGCGACGGAGGTCACCCTCGGTCTTGAAGTTGGCGTCCACGTACTCGCGGATGCGGACCAGCTCCTCCTCGGAGAGGTCGCGCACGCGGGTGTCGGGGTTGACGCCGGTCTCGGCCAGCGTCTTCTGCGAGAGGGTCCGGCCGATGCCGAACACGTAGGTCAGGGCGACCTCCACACGCTTTTCACGCGGGATGTCAACACCGGAAACGCGTGCCATTCAATGGCTCCAGTTGTCGTTCGGAGGTCTTCCACAGGACCGGTTCCCAGTTGCCGTATGAGGTACGAACCGGGTCCCCGGCCTCCGACCGGGGGTGTCGGACGTGAGAAACACGTCCGGGTCCTGCGTATGAACATGTACTGCTGCGTCGCGCGAAGTTCTGCGGGTGCAGAAGGTGCGGTCGTGCGTCAGCCCTGGCGCTGCTTGTGGCGCGGGTTTTCGCAGATGACCATGACCCGGCCGTGACGGCGGATCACCCTGCACTTGTCGCAGATCTTCTTGACGCTCGGCTTGACCTTCATTGGGTGAGGTTCTCCGGGTCAGTGCCACCACCCCGCGGAAGCGGGGCACAGGCAAGATCTACTTGTATCGGTAGACGATCCGGCCACGCGTCAGGTCGTACGGAGACAGCTCCACCACGACCCGGTCGTCAGGGAGGATGCGGATGTAGTGCATACGCATCTTGCCGCTGATGTGTGCCAGCACCTGGTGGCCGTTCTGGAGCTCAACCTTGAACATGGCGTTCGGAAGAGACTCGACGACAGTGCCCTCGATCTCGATGGCACCTTGCTTCTTGGCCACGCTTCGCCCTTCGAATCGACTACCTTGATCGACTCCGTACGAGCGCATGCAGGCATGCGGGTGCACGAGAGCCGACGAGTCAGTCTACGTCAGGGCCCCCGGAAAGACGAATCGAGGAAGAATGCCCCGCATTCAAGATCATCATGCGGGCATACCGAGGCAACCGGGAGCACTGGGGAGAAGAGAGCAACCCGGACATCAACGAGCCTGAGCACTACGCCAGCGGATCCGGCGCCGCGGTGATCCCGTGTTCCGCCGGCTTCACCTTGCCGCCGTCCACGGCGGTCAGGACGAGAGGGCCCTCTTCCGTGAGGGCGACGGAGTGCTCCCAGTGCGAGGACCAGGTCCCGGCCCAATTCTGGATGCCGCCCTCGCGGGCTCGGCGCCAGGGCGCCTCACAAGCTTCGAGCGGCTGCGCCGGCCTCCGACCGGCGGTCCTGGCACGGGCCGCCGGCCGGGCGCGACGGATCCGAGCAGCGTACGACTACGCCAGCGGATCCGGCGCCGCGGTGATCCCGTGTTCCGCCAGCTTCGCCTTGCCGCCGTCCACGGCGGTCAGGACGAGCGGGCCCTCTTCCGTGAGGGCGACGGAGTGCTCCCAGTGCGAGGACCAGGTCCCGTCGGTCGTGATGACCGTCCAGTCGTCTTCGAGGACCTCGGTCTTCGGCGTACCCAGGGACACCATCGGCTCGATGGCCAGGCAGAAGCCGGGGACCAGCTTGGGGCCCTTGCCGCGCTTGCGCTCGACGTAGTTCAGCAGATGCGGGTCCATGTGCATCTCGGTGCCGATGCCGTGGCCGCCGTAGTCCTCGATGATTCCGTACTTGCCGCCGCCGGGCTTCGGCTGACGGCGGATGTACGTCTCGATGGCGCGGGAGACGTCGACCAGGCGGTTGCCCAGCTTCATGGCGGCGATGCCGGCCCACATCGACTCCTCGGTCACCCGGGAGAGCTCGACCAGCTCCGGAGCGTGACCCGTGCCGACGAACGCGGTGAACGCGGCGTCGCCGTGCCAGCCGTCGATGATCGCGCCGGCGTCGATGGAGATGACGTCACCGTCCTTCAGGACGGTCTTGTCGTCGGGGATGCCGTGCACGACGACCTCGTTGACCGAGGTGCAGATGGTGGCGGGGAACCCGCCGTAGCCGAGGAAGTTCGGCTTGGCGCCGTGCTCGGCGAGGACCTTGCGGGCGACCTCGTCCAGATCCCTGGTGGTGGCGCCGGGAACCGCCGCCTCACGGGTGGCCGCATGCACGGCGGCGACGACCAGCCCCGCCTCACGCATCTTGGCGATCTGCTCGGGGCTCTTGATCTGCACCATGGGCGCCTGCGCTCTCCGTCTTCTCCGTCAACCGGCGCCGACGTTCCTGTCGACCGGTCCCTACACGTGCTCGTGCCCGGACAGACACGCGCCTGTACAACACTACGGCCGCGGCGCCCCTGAAGGGCACCGCGGCCGAAGCTGGTGTGACGGCTACTTGCCGTCGTCCTCGCGCTTGAGCGCATCCATCGCACGCCCCGTGACCTCGTCCACCTTGCCGAGGGCCGAGATCGTGACCACCAGGCCCTGGGCCTTGTAGTAGTCGATGATCGGCTCGGTCTGCGTGTGGTAGACCTCCAGGCGCTTGCGCACCGTGTCCTCGGAGTCGTCGTCACGCTGGTACAGCTCGCCGCCGCAGACGTCGCAGACGCCCGCCGCCTTCGGCTGCTTGTACTGCACGTGGAAGACGTGGCTGGAGTCCTTGCGGCAGATGCGGCGACCCGCGATGCGCTTGACGACTTCGTCCTCGGGGACCTCGAGGTCCAGGACCGCGTCCAGCTTCATGCTCTCGGTCTTCAGCATCTCGTCCAGCGCCTCGGCCTGCGAGACGTTGCGAGGGAAGCCGTCGAGCAGGAAGCCGTTCTCGGCGTCCGGCTGCTCCATGCGGTCCTTGGCCATCCCGATGGTGACCTCGTCCGGCACCAGGTTGCCGGCGTCCATGAACGCCTTCGCCTGCTTGCCCAGCTCCGTGCCCTGGCTGATGTTGGCGCGGAAGAGGTCGCCCGTGGAGATGTGCGGGATCGACAGGTTCTGGGCGAGGAACGCGGCCTGCGTTCCCTTGCCGGCACCGGGCGGCCCGACGAGGACGATTCGCATCAGCGGAGGAACCCTTCGTAATTGCGCTGCTGAAGCTGGCTCTCGATCTGCTTCACCGTTTCGAGACCCACACCCACGATGATCAGGATGCTGGTACCACCGAACGGGAAGTTCTGGCTTGCCCCGAAGCCAACCAACGCCATCGTCGGTACGAGAGCGATCAGACCCAGATACAGCGACCCCGGCCAGGTGATCCGGTTGAGTACGTAACTCAGGTACTCGGCGGTCGGCCGGCCAGCCCGGATGCCCGGGATGAAGCCACCATACTTCTTCATGTTGTCGGCGACTTCCTCAGGGTTGAAGGAGATCGCCACATAGAAGAACGCGAAGAACACGATCAGCAAAAAGTACATGCTGATGTAAATCGGGTGATCGCCCTTGGTCAGATTCTGCTCAACCCAGGTTTTCCAGCCGGAAGTGTCCTTGGAGAACTGAGCGACCAGCGCCGGAATGTAGAGCAGCGACGACGCGAAGATGACGGGAATCACACCCGCCTGATTCACCTTCAATGGGATGTAGGTGGACGTACCGCCGTAGGACCGGCGGCCGATCATGCGCTTCGCGTACTGGACGGGGACCCGGCGCTGAGCCTGCTCGACGAAGACCACCAGGCCGACCATGACGAGACCCACGGCGATGACCGTGCCGAACTCGATCCAGCCGCCGGCGAGGGTGCCCGACTTCTTGATGGCCCAGAGCGCGGACGGGAACGTCGCGGCGATCGAGATGAACATCAGGATCGACATGCCGTTGCCGATGCCGCGGTCGGTGATGAGCTCACCGAGCCACATCACGACGGCCGTACCGGCGGTCATGGTGACGACCATGGTGATGGTCGTGAAGATCGACTGGTCCGGCACGATCTGGTTGGCGACGGGGCAGGAGCCGAAGAGCGCGCCGCTGCGGGCGGTGGCCACCAGGCCGGTGCCCTGCAGGATCGCCAGCGCCACCGTCAGATAACGGGTGTACTGCGTGATTTTCGCCGTGCCGGCCTGGCCCTCCTTCTTGAGGGCCTCCAGACGCGGGATCACCACCGTCAGCAGCTGCAGGATGATGCTCGCGGTGATGTACGGCATGATGCCGAGCGCGAAGATCGTGATCTGCAGCAGTGCGCCGCCGCTGAACATGTTGACGAGACCGAACAGGCCCTGGTTGCCCTTGGCCGCGTCAATGCACGTCTGGACGTTCTTGTAGTCGACGCCAGGGATCGGGATGTGGGTACCTACGCGGTACACCACGATCACGCCGAGTGTGAAGAGCAGCTTCTTGCGCAGGTCGGGCGTCCTGAACGCCCGGGCGAACGCGGTGAGCACGGTGCCTCCTGCGACCCCCGCGCAAGTGCGTCAGAGGTGACGGTCTTGAGGTTCGACGAATGAATGGCGGTCAACTTCCGCCCGGCGAACGGCCTGATGAAAGTTGGCAGTGCAGGCCACCTTACCGGCGGGACTGCCCCCCTTGGAACGACCAACCGGGGATGCCCCTTTTGTGGGGCATCCCCGGCTGGGAATCGCTCATGTCATCGAGACGCCTGAAGTGATCAGACGAGCTCGGTGACCGTACCGCCGGCGGCGGTGATCTTCTCCTTGGCGGAGCCGGAGACGGCGTCAACCGTCACCTGCAGCGCCACGGTGATCTCGCCCTGGCCGAGGACCTTGACGAGGCTGTTCTTGCGAACGGCACCCTTGGCCACCAGACCCTCGACGGTGACTTCGCCACCCTCGGGGTAGAGCGAGGCGAGCTTGTCCAGGTTCACGACCTGGAACTCGACCTTGAAGGGGTTCTTGAAGCCCTTGAGCTTCGGGAGACGCATGTGGAGGGGCATCTGGCCACCCTCGAAGCGCTCCGGAACCTGGTAACGGGCCTTCGTACCCTTGGTACCACGACCGGCCGTCTTACCCTTCGACGCCTCACCACGACCCACACGGGTCTTGGCGGTCTTGGCGCCCGGGGCGGGACGGAGGTTGTGGATCTTGAGCGGGTTGTTCTCACCCATGATCAGTCGACCTCCTCGACCGTCACGAGGTGGCGGACGGTGTGCACCATTCCGCGGAACTCGGGGCGGTCCTCCTTGACGACCTGCGTGTTGATGCCCTTGAGACCAAGGGAGCGCAGGGTGTCACGGTGGTTCTGCTTGCTGCCGATGTACGACTTCGTCTGCGTGACCTTGAGGCGAGCCATTACGCACCCGCCCCGGCACGTGCACGAAGGAGAGCCGCGGGGGCGACGTCCTCGAGGGGCAGACCACGGCGAGCCGCGATCTCCTCGGGACGCTGCAGGCCCTTGAGGGCCGCCACGGTCGCGTGCACGATGTTGATCGCGTTGGACGAGCCGAGCGACTTCGACAGGATGTCGTGAACGCCGGCGCACTCGAGCACTGCACGCACCGGGCCACCGGCGATAACGCCGGTACCGGGGGAAGCAGGCTTGAGCAGGACGACGCCCGCGGCCTTCTCGCCCGTGATCGGGTGCGGGATGGTGCCCTGGATACGGGGGACCTTGAAGAAGTGCTTCTTGGCCTCCTCAACACCCTTGGCGATGGCGGCCGGCACCTCCTTGGCCTTGCCGTAACCGACACCGACGGTGCCATCGCCATCGCCCACTACGACGAGCGCAGTGAAGCTGAAGCGACGACCACCCTTCACAACCTTGGCGACGCGGTTGATCGCGACAACGCGCTCAACGTACGCGGTCTTCTCGGCGGCAGCAGCGCCGCCGTCACGGCCCTTCCGGTCCCGCCGCTCGCCGCCACCGGCACCGCTTCCACGGCGCTGGGGTCCAGCCATTGGATTACCTCTCTCTGTTTCCGCTAGCTACGGAAGCGGCTCAGAACTTGAGTCCGGCTTCGCGGGCGGCGTCCGCCAGGGCAGCAATGCGCCCGGCGTACTGGTTGCCACCACGGTCGAATACGACAGCCTCGACACCGGCGGCCTTGGCGCGCTCGGCGACCAGGGCGCCGACCGACTTGGCCTGCGCGGACTTGTCGCCCTCGCCACCGCGGATCGTGGTGTCCAGGGTCGACGCCGACGCCAGGGTGTGACCCTTGATGTCGTCGATGACCTGGGCCACGATGTGGCGGTTGGAGCGCGTCACGACCAGGCGCGGACGCTCAGCCGTACCCGAGACGTGCTTACGGATCCGGATGTGACGACGCTTGATGGCAGCACGCTTGTAAGCGTCGCCCTTAGCAATCTTGACACCGTATGCCATGGCTTACTTACCCGCCTTTCCGACCTTGCGGCGGATGACTTCGCCTTCGTACTTGACGCCCTTGGCCTTGTACGGGTCGGGCTTGCGCAGCTTGCGGATGTTGGCCGCAACCTCACCGACCTTCTGCTTGTCGATGCCCTCGACCGAGAAACGGGTCGGGTTCTCCACCTTGAAGGTGATGCCCTCGGGGGCCTCGACAGTGATCGAGTGGCTGTAGCCGAGCGAGAACTCCAGGTTGGAGCCCTTCGCCAGGACGCGGTAACCAACACCGCTGATCTCGAGCTTCTTCACGTAACCCTGGGTCACGCCGGTGATCATGTTCGCCACCAGCGTGCGGGACAGGCCGTGCAGGGCCTTGTTCTGACGCTCGTCGTTCGGGCGGGTGACATTGAGAATGCCGTCCTCGCCCTTAGCGATCTCGATCGGCGCCGCGACGGTGTGGGTCAGCGAGCCCTTGGGGCCCTTGACCGAAACCGTACGGCCGTCGATGGTGACGTCCACGCCGGCGGGAACCGTGATGGGGAGCTTGCCAATACGCGACATAGCTGTTTCCTCCGTTCCCTTCCGCTACCAGACGTAGGCGAGAACTTCTCCGCCTACGCCCTTCTTGCCGGCCTGCTTGTCGGTGAGGAGACCGTGCGACGTGGAGATGATCGCCACGCCGAGGCCGCCAAGCACCTTGGGCAGGGAGGTGGACTTCGCGTAAACCCGGAGACCGGGCTTGGAGATCCGCTTGATGCCCGCGATGGAGCGCTCACGGTTCGGGCCGAACTTCAGCTCGAGGACGAGGTTCTTGCCGACCTCGGCGTCCTCGACCTTCCAGCCCGTGATGAAGCCCTCCTGCTGGAGGATCTCCGCGATGTGCGACTTGATCTTGCTGTGCGGCATACCCACGGTGTCGTGGTACGCCGAGTTCGCGTTACGCAGACGCGTAAGCATGTCCGCGATCGGATCAGTCATGGTCATGAATTGGCCTTCGGCCTCTCTCGCCGGGGTTTCCTGTATGCGCCATCCCTCTCCCCACACAGGGGCGGGACGGGTGCGGCGCGGGGACCTACGGCGTAGTAAGTCGTACGGGCGTCAGGCGCCCAACCCTCCTAGCCTAAGCCATGGAGAGGTGGGCACCTGACAGAGCCCATTGCTTACCGAGAGCCCTGGAATCCGGAATTACCGGATTTACCAGGAGCTCTTGGTCACGCCCGGCAGCTCGCCACGGTGAGCCATCTCACGAAGGCACACGCGGCAGAGGCCGAACTTGCGGTACACGGAGTGCGGGCGGCCGCAGCGCTGGCAGCGGGTGTACGCACGCACACCGAACTTGGGCTTACGAGCAGCCTTGGCAATCAGAGCCTTCTTCGCCATCTCGCTTACGCCTCCTTGAAGGGGAAGCCGAGGTGACGGAGAAGGGCGCGGCCCTCAGCGTCGTTGGTCGCCGTGGTCACCACGGTGATGTCCATACCCCGGACGCGGTCGATCTTGTCCTGGTCGATCTCGTGGAACATGACCTGCTCCGTGAGACCGAAGGTGTAGTTGCCACGGCCGTCGAACTGCTTGGGGGACAGACCACGGAAGTCGCGGATGCGCGGCAGCGCGAGCGACAGGGTGCGGTCCAGGAACTCCCACATGCGGTCGCCACGGAGCGTGACGTGGGCACCGATCGGCTGGCCCTCACGCAGCTTGAACTGCGCGATGGACTTGCGGGCCTTGGTGATGGCCGGCTTCTGACCGGTGATCGTGGTCAGGTCACGGACGGCACCGTCCATGAGCTTCGAGTCACGGGCGGCGTCGCCGACACCCATGTTGACCACGATCTTCACGAGGCCCGGCGTCTGCATGACGTTCTCGTAGGAGAACTCTTCCTGCAGCTTCGCCGCGATCTCCTCGCGGTACTTCGTCTTGAGACGCGGAGTGGTGGTGGTAGCCATCAGATGTCCTCACCCGTCCGCTTGGCAACGCGAACCTTGTTGCCCTCGTCGTCGAAGCGGTAACCGACACGCGTGACGACCTTGTTGCCGTCCTTCTCCACGACGAGCTGAACGTTGCTCACGTGAACAGGGGCCTCGGTCGTGACGATGCCACCGGCCTGCGAACCACCAGCGGTGGGACCGGCCTTGGTGTGCTTCTTGACCCGGTTGACACCCTCGACCAGGACGCGGTCCTCGCGGGGGTAGGCCGCGATGACCTTGCCCTGCTTGCCCTTGTCCTTACCGGTGATGACCTGAACCAGGTCGCCCTTCTTGATCTTCATGCTTACAGCACCTCCGGCGCGAGCGAGATGATCTTCATGAACTTCTTCTCGCGCAGCTCTCGGCCGACCGGGCCGAAGATGCGGGTGCCGCGAGGGTCGCCGTCGTTCTTCAGAATGACGGCGGCGTTCTCGTCGAAGCGGATGTACGAGCCGTCCGGACGGCGGCGCTCCTTGACGGTGCGAACGATGACCGCCTTGACGACGTCACCCTTCTTCACGTTGCCGCCGGGGATCGCGTCCTTGACGGTGGCGACGATGACGTCACCGATGCCCGCGTAGCGGCGACCGGAGCCACCGAGCACACGGATGCAAAGGATTTCCTTCGCACCAGTGTTGTCGGCGACGCGCAGTCGCGACTCCTGCTGGATCACGTCTATCTCCTGATCGTCTGCCGGTTCCCCGAAGGGGCTGCCTCGTTACGAGGTGAGCCCCTTCGGAGCCTGGCGGAACTGTCCTGCGAGGAATGCCCCGCAGGAGATTTACTTGGCCTTTTCGAGGATCTCGACGATGCGCCAGCGCTTGCTCGCCGACAGCGGACGCGTCTCCATGATGAGGACGCGGTCGCCGACGCCGGCAGCGTTCTGCTCGTCGTGCGCCTTGAGCTTGTTCGTACGGCGGATGACCTTGCCGTACAGCGCGTGCTTGACGCGGTCCTCGACGGCGACGACGACGGTCTTGTCCATCTTGTCGCTGACGACCAGACCCTCGCGGGTCTTGCGGAAGCCGCGAGCGGCCTTCGTCTCTTCAGTCACGTTGCTCTCGCTCATCAGGCGCTCTCCACCGTCTCGATGCCCAGCTCGCGCTCACGCATCAGGGTGTAGATCCGCGCGATGTCCTTGCGGACGGCCTTGAGCCGACCGTGGTTCTCGAGCTGACCCGTCGCCGCCTGGAAGCGGAGGTTGAACAGCTCTTCCTTGGCTTCGCGGAGCTTCGCAAGAAGCTCCTCGTCACCCAGTTCGCGCAGCTCGGACGCCTTGGTACCGGCCGACATCACGCTTCACCTGCCTCGCGCTTGACGATCCGGCACTTCATCGGCAGCTTGTGCGCCGCACGAGTGAGGGCCTCACGCGCAATCTTCTCGTTGGGGTAGGACAGCTCGAACATGACCCGGCCCGGGTGCACGTTCGCGATCCACCACTCGGGCGAACCCTTACCGGAACCCATGCGGGTCTCGGCAGGCTTCTTCGTGAGCGGGCGGTCCGGGTAGATGTTGATCCAGACCTTGCCGCCACGCTTGATGTGGCGGGTCATCGCGATACGTGCGGCCTCGATCTGGCGGTTCGTCACGTACGCCGGCGTGAGGGCCTGAATGCCGTACTCGCCGAACGAAACCTGCGTACCGCCCTTGGCCTGACCACGGCGCTTGGGGTGGTGCTGCTTGCGGTGCTTGACCCTACGGGGGATCAGCATTTCGGTCAGGCCTCCGTTCCGGTGCTCTCAGCCGGAGCGGCAGCGGCGGCGGGAGCGTCGGCCTTGGGGGCCTCGGCAGCCGGCGCGGACTGCTGCTGCGGCTTGCGGCCGCGGCCGCCACGCTCGCCACCACGGCCACCGCCGCGGGCCGGACGGTCGCCGCCCGGGCCACCGCCACGAGCCGGGCGGTTACCCGCACGGGCCGCAGCGTTCTCGGCGCGGACCTCGGCGATGTTCTTGACGTCGCCCTTGTAGATCCAGACCTTCACACCGATACGGCCGAAGGTCGTCTTGGCCTCGAAGAAGCCGTAGTCGACGTTCGCGCGGAGCGTGTGCAGGGGCACACGGCCCTCGCGGTAGAACTCCGAGCGGGACATCTCGGCGCCGCCGAGGCGGCCACCGCACTGGATCTTGATGCCCTTGGCGCCGGCCTTCATCGTGCCCTGCATGCTCTTACGCATGGCGCGACGGAAGGAGACGCGGGAGGAGAGCTGCTCGGCAACGGCCTGGGCAACCAGCTGAGCGTCGGTCTCGGGGCTCTTGACCTCGAGGATGTTCAGCTGGACCTGCTTGCCCGTGAGCTTCTCGAGGTCACCGCGGATGCGGTCGGCCTCGGCGCCACGGCGGCCGATGACGATGCCGGGACGCGCGGTGTGGATGTCCACCCGCACGCGGTCACGGGTGCGCTCGATCTCAACCTTCGAGATGCCGGCGCGCTCCATGCCGGACGTCATCATCCGACGGATGGCGACGTCTTCCTTGACGTAGTCCTTGTACAGCTTGTCGGCGTACCACCGGGACTTGAAGTCCGTGGTGATGCCGAGCCGGAACCCATGCGGGTTAACCTTCTGGCCCATTACCGGGTTCCTTCCTTGCTGCTGACGACCACGGTGATGTGGCTGGTCCGCTTACGGATCCGGTAGGCACGGCCCTGAGCACGCGGACGGAACCGCTTCAGGGTCGGGCCCTCGTCCACGTACGCCTCGCTGATGACCAGCGAAGAGGCGTCGGTGTGGTCGTAGTTGTGCGCGGCGTTGGCAATGGCGCTGTCAAGCACCTTGCCGACCGGCACGCTCGCGGCCTGCGGGGCGAAACGCAGGACCGCCTGAGCCTCCGTGGCATCCATGCCACGGATAAGGTCCACCACGCGGCGGGCCTTCATGGGCGTAACGCGGATGTACCGCGCCTGGGCCCTGGCTTCCATGGTTGTCCTTCCAGTGTCTGTCATGGTCGATTCCACCCCGCGTTAGCGGCGCTTCGACTTCCGGTCGTCCTTGACGTGACCCCGGAAGGTGCGCGTCGGCGAGAACTCGCCGAGCTTGTGGCCGACCATCGACTCGGTGACAAACACCGGAATGTGGGTCTTGCCGTTGTGCACCGCGATCGTGTGGCCGAGCATGGCCGGGATGATCATCGAGCGACGGGACCAGGTCTTGATGACGTTCTTGGTACCGGCTTCGTTCTGTACGTCCACCTTCTTGATGAGGTGTCCGTCGACGAAGGGTCCCTTCTTGAGACTGCGCGGCATCTAAACCCGCTCCTAGCGCTTCTTGTTCGTCTTGCGGCGGCGGACGATGTACTTGCTCGATGCCTTCTTCGGCGAGCGAGTACGACCCTCCTTCTGACCCCACGGGGAGACCGGGTGGCGACCACCGGAGGTCTTGCCCTCACCACCACCGTGCGGGTGGTCAACCGGGTTCATCGCCACACCGCGGACGGACGGGCGAACGCCCTTCCAGCGCATGCGGCCGGCCTTGCCCCAGTTGATGTTGCTCTGCTCGGCGTTGCCGACCTCGCCGACCGTGGCGCGGCAGCGCTGGTCGACCAGGCGGATCTCACCGGAGGGCATGCGGAGGTGGGCCATGGTGCCCTCCTTCGCGAGCAGCTGCACCGAGGCGCCGGCGGAGCGGGCGAACTTGGCGCCGCCACCGGGACGGATCTCGATCGCGTGGATCGTGGTACCGACCGGGATGTTGCGGAGCGCCAGGTTGTTGCCCGGCTTGATGTCGGCCCCGGGACCGTTCTCGACGCGGTCACCCTGCTGCAGGTTGCGCGGGGCGAGGATGTAGCGCTTCTCGCCGTCCGCGTAGTGCAGCAGCGCGATGCGCGCGGTGCGGTTGGGGTCGTACTCGATGTGCGCGACCTTCGCCGGCACGCCGTCCTTGTCGTGACGACGGAAGTCGATCACTCGGTAGGCGCGCTTGTGTCCGCCACCCTGGTGGCGAACGGTCACACGACCGGCGTTGTTACGGCCGCCCTTGCTGTGCAGCGGGCGGACCAGCGACTTCTCCGGCGTGGACCGCGTGACCTCGACGAAGTCGGCGACGCTGGAGCCACGACGGCCCGGCGTAGTCGGCTTGTACTTGCGGATTCCCATTTCTCAGTCCTCGTCCGATATTCGGACCAGGGCGCTCCGTTAGGAGGCCTGGCCGAAGATGTCGATACGGTCGCCCTCAGCGAGGGTCACGATCGCGCGCTTGGTGTCCGCACGCTTTCCGAAGCCGCTCTTGGTCCGCTTGCGCTTGCCCTGGCGGTTGATCGTGTTGACCCCGGTGACCTTGACCGAGAAGACCGCCTGGACGGCCTCCTTGATCTGCGTCTTGTTGGAGCCGGGCGCGACGACGAAGGTGTACTTGCCCTCGTCGAGAAGCGCGTAGCTCTTCTCCGAGACAACCGGCTTGAGCAGCACGTCACGGGGGTCCGTGAAGGACTTGCTCATCGGGGTCTCGACGGTGTTCTTGCCCTCGGTGGCGTGGCGCTTCGCCTTGGCGACGCGCGCGGCCTTGGCTGCCTTGGCAGCCTTCGAGGCGATGCTCGGGTGACGCGTAGCCATCAGGCTTCGCTCCCTTCGGTGTCAGCGGCCTGGGGGCCAGACACGAAGGACTCGAAAGCGGCCTGGGTGAAGACCACGTCGTCCGAGACGAGAACGTCGTACGTGTTCAGCTGGCCCGGCTCCAGGATGTGGACCTGGGGCAGGTTGCGCGCGGAAAGCAGCGCGGCCTCGTCGGAGCGCTCGATGACCAGGAGCACGTTCTTGCGCTCGCTGACCTTGCCGAGGAAGCTCTTCGCGGCCTTGGTGGAGGGGGTCTCGCCCTCGATCACGCCGGTGATGACGTGGATGCGAGCGTTGCGGGCCCGGTCGGTGAGGGCGTGGCGCAGGGCCGCGGCCTTCATCTTCTTCGGGGTCCGCTGCGAGTAGTCACGCGGCGTGGGTCCGTGAACGACGCCACCGCCGGCGAACTGCGGCGCACGGGTCGAGCCCTGACGGGCGCGGCCGGTGCCCTTCTGGCGGTAAGGCTTGCGGCCACCACCGCGGACCTCGCCACGACGCTTGACCTTGTGCGTGCCCTGACGGGCAGCGGCCAGCTGTGCGACGACGACCTGGTGAAGCAGCGGAACGCTGATCTTCTCTACGTCGAAGATCTCGGCCGGGAGCTCAACGGTCCCGGCGGTGTCGCCGGAGGGCGACAGAATGTCAATGGTGCTCATGTCCTCAGGCCCCCTTGGCCGCGGTACGGACCAGGACGAGGCCGCCGTTCGGACCCGGGATGGCTCCCTTGATGAGGAGCAGCCCCTTCTCCGCGTCAACGGCGTGAACGGTCAGGTTCTGGGTGGTGACCCGCTCGTTGCCCATGCGGCCCGCCATGCGGACGCCCTTGAACACACGGCCCGGGGTGGCACAGCCACCGATGGAGCCGGGAGAGCGGTGCTTGCGCTGGACACCGTGGCCGGCGCCGAGGCCCTTGAAGTTGTGACGCTTCATGACACCGGCAAAGCCCTTGCCCTTGCTCTTGCCGGTCACGTCCACCTTGACGCCGGCCTCGAAGGTCTCGGCGGTGATCTCCTGGCCGAGGGTGTACTCGCTGGCGTCAGCGGTACGGATCTCGACGAGGTGGCGGCGGGGAGTGACGTCGGCCTTGGCGAAGTGACCCTTGAGGGGCTTGTTCACCTTGCGAGGGTCGATCTCGCCGAAGGCGATCTGGACCGACTCGTAGCCGTCGACATCGTTCGTACGGACCTGGGTCACGACGTTGGGGCCGGCCTTGACGACGGTGACCGGAACAACACGGTTGTTCTCGTCCCACACCTGCGTCATGCCGAGCTTCTCGCCCAGGATGCCCTTGATCTGCTTAGCCATTCTCAGATCACCGACCCTTAGAGCTTGATCTCGATGTCGACACCGGCCGGGAGGTCGAGTCGCATCAGGGAGTCAACGGTCTTCGGCGTCGGGTCGAGGATGTCGATCAGGCGCTTGTGCGTGCGCATCTCGAAGTGCTCGCGCGAGTCCTTGTACTTGTGCGGCGACTTGATGACGCAGTACACGTTCTTCTCAGTGGGCAGCGGCACCGGGCCCGCGACCGACGCACCAGTGCGGGTCACCGTCTCGACGATCTTCTTCGCCGAGGAGTCGATGACCTCGTGGTCGTAGGCCTTGAGCCGGATGCGGATCTTCTGTCCCGCCATGGCTACTAGTAGTCCTTTGTCTAGTGAAACGCTCTGGTACCCGGGGGTTCGCGTCCCCTCCTCCGACCCACGCGGTCGGGTGTGTCGCGCTCCTGCCGCACAGATATCCGTAAACGGATTTCCCTGCGAGGGACGCGGCTCGCCCGAAAGCAACCGCAGGACCGGGGGTGAGACACCCACCGGGCGCCTGGCCCGCGCCCCGCTGACACTTCCCGGAAGATTCCCGTACGTCCGCTCCAGCGCTGCCTTACGGCAGTTGGGGCGACGAGTACTGTGGGACTCGCTTCCGGTCCCCCCGACGGGAGGCGTGCAGCATCGGCGCTCGACCGAGCAACTCCGACAGTCTGCCATACGGGGCAGGGGCCTGGCCAATCGAGCCGAGGATCGTACCCCTTGGGTGACGCAGGTCAAACCCAATGCGCCTACGGCCCGCGCCTCCGGCGCCGGGCCAGGGGCCAGGCCGCCTCGGCCGTCACTCCGAGTGCTGTCACGGACACAAAATGAAGCAGGGGGCCGGGCCTGTGGCCCGACCCCCTGTCATTCAGTGATCCGTGATCACGGCGTCACGTTGACCGTGAAGCGGTTGTCCGGATCGTCACAGTGGATGACGCTCGTCGGCCGGTTTCCAGGGCCGTCGCCGATCAACGGAACCGGTGCGTCCACGTTCCACGGGTTACCGCCGCTTCCCCTTCCGGAGGCGTCGCAGTCGTCGAACCCGTTGCCGTTGGGAGAGGTGGGGGGCAGGTTGGAGAAGTTCCTCCAGTCCCCCGTGTGCACCTTGCCGCTGGACGGACGGCCGAGGTCGTCCGTCATCTTTCCGTCGACGTAGACGTAGAGGTCGGGCATGTAGCTCTGCCACACGATGCCGTTGCTCGGGTCCGCGTCCTTGTTCGTCTCCAGGTGCGTGGGCTTCACGGAGCCGTCCGCGCAGAACGCGGCGGCGATGTCGTGCCAGATCGGCGGGGCGTTGCCGATCATGCTGCCCCACATGTTGTTGTTCCAGTCACCGGAGTTCTTGAAGAACATCGAGTAGATGTCCCCCGCCGCCCTGCGCACCGAGTAGTTGGTGTCGGGGCTGGAGTTGACCTTGTCGAGCCAGGCCTTGACGTTGTCGTTGATGGAGTGGTGGCCGATCATCGCGCGATACCCGTGGACGCCTCCGCCCACGGCGCGGATGTCCACGCAGGTGTTGTCCGAGTTCACCCGCGCGCCCCTGAGGTGCGGGAGGTAGGCCTGTCCCGGCGTGTCCCCGTCCACCAGCGGATCGGCGGTGTAGGTGCGCCCGTATTCCAGGGCGTCGGGGGTCGTGTACGTCAGGTCGGGGACGGCGATGTGGTAGTCCGCCGAGATCGCCTTGATCAGCTGGGTGACGAAGGTGGGCAGGTGGGCGTTGCCGACCCGGACGTCGTAGCTCGCGCTCTCGCTGCCCGGGATGACGTGTCCCGTGCCGTCCTTCACGAACGTCACGTCGACATCGCTCTTGATCTTGTAGCTGTTCGGGTCCTGGAACGCCTGGCTGGGAGACGCCGACAGGCTCGGGCGGGTGTTCGACATGCCCATCCACATCGGGATGGACATCGACGGCACCGATCCGTCGGCGTTCGGTGTGTAACCGCCGGCCTTGACGTTCTTGGCCCAGGCGTCGCCCGCGTCATAGGTCTTGGGACCCGTGCACTCGTCCATGTTCACTTCGGTCGTGCATCGCGTCCACGACGTCAGACCGTTGTCCGACACCTCGTTGCTGGGAGTGCCGTCCCACAGCGGGCCGCCGTTCGTCCCGGCGGAGACCTCGGTCCCCCAGTCGTAGAGCGCCTTCATCGACCGGATGGGCGTGTTGAGCTCGGTGACCGGCCAGTTGGAGTTGAGCTCCTGGTTGGGGTCGAAGACCGAGGCCGCCGTCAGGGTGCGGTGGACGAACGTGCCCTGCACCGGCTGGAAGGCGACGGCACCGTAGGCGACGTCACTGTCCGCGGACCCGGTGGGCGTGTAGTTGGACAGGGACACGCTCGGGGTGCCGTCGAACTTGAAGGCGCCCAGCGAGACCCACTTGTTGTTGTTGCCGTCCTGGTTGATGTAGCGGTCGTAGGGACCGCCGACGGCACCGCTGATCTCGTAGTGCGCGCGCTTCTCCTGCGCTCCGGTGTCGGGCACGTGCACCCACACCTGGGCGAGATCGAAGCTGCCGTTCGGGATCCACGTGCCGCGGACCGTCAGCGGGCCGGAGGTGGTGCCGCCCAGGTGGTCGGCATCGCGGGTGTGCGTGTACCAGAAGTGACCGCCGTAGCCGCCGCCGATCTGGTGCAGGTCGGCCTTGGCCTCGTACTGTCCCGCGGTGTCCGCGTAGAACGTGAAGCGGAAGGTGCCGTCGGATTTGACGTTGCCGCAGTCGCTCCAGGTCGGAGTGCCGTTCGGTACGGAGGCGACGACCTTGGCGCCCGAGGGGGCCCCGCTGCACACCGGGGTGCCGTTCTTCAGCCGGTAGCCGCGTCCCGGCTCGGCGATGAGCGACTGGTACTTGATGTTCTCGTTGCCACAGGTGCTGGCACAGCCGACCTTCCACGTCGCGTTCGACTGGTTCCACCAGTACTTCTTGTAGCACTCGGCGTCCGGGCAGTCCGGCGGGCTGCCCGGGTCACAGTTGTTCTTGCTGTTGCAGAAGGTGCTCTTGGGCGGTGAGACCAAGGAACGCTGGAGGTTGTCGATCCACCAGGCGGGACGGAAGCCCACCGAGGAGAACCCGGACTCGCCCTGCCAGTCCTGGCGTCCGGAGGTGGCGTAGGAGAAACCGGTGTCGGTGGACCATGCGGACCAGCCCATCACCTTCTCCTCGTAGGGCCAGTCCTGCGGGTGTGCCGCGTCGTGGTTGGCGTTGGAGTCGACGGTGGTGTCCATGAACGGGTTGTCGTTCTTGTACACGGGGTTGGCCGGGTTGTTGTACCAGCCCAGGCCCCACGCGGTGCCGGAAGCACCGGGAGGGTTGAAGCCGAGGTTGTAGTTCCAGACGGCGGTGAACCAGTTCTCCACCTTCGACGGGTCGTCGTTGTTGACGGTGACCGTCTGGCCGGCCTTGTGCACCTCGTTCCACTTGTCGGCGAGGATCTTCATCGACGCGGCGATGTTGCTCGCGTAGTCGACAGCGACGATCTTCTGCTTCCCGGGGGAGAGAGCCGTCTCGTCCTTCTTCTCGTGGCCCGCCATGCGCATGCCGTCGGTGACCTGGCCCACGCCGTAGCCACAGTCGGACTTGTCCCAGTGGATGTTCCAGAAGTCGGCGACCGTGCCGCCGGTCTTGTGGCCGTAGTAGCCGTCGACCGCGGCGAGCGGGCTGCCCATCTGGCCCGGAACCGCGCCGGACTCGGCCTGCCACAGGTTCGATTCCTGGGACAGGATGCCGAGCAGCACGTTGACCGGGATCTGGGCGCCGGCCTTGCCGTCCAGCGTCGGCCGGGGGAAGAGGCCCTGCGGGTCGATGGTGCCGAGACCGGCCTGGTCGCGGTAGCCGCCCTGCCGGATGTACCCGGAGGTGAGGTTGCCGCGTACGGCCATGTCGGCGGCCCACTCGACCTGGTTCGAGGTCGGCTGGAGCGCCTGCACGCTGACGTCGTTGCGGGAGACCGAGCACCAGCGGTCCGGGTCGGTCGGCTCGTGCGCCGCGTCCGTGTCCGTCGCGGTGGTGGCGACGGTGCGTTCCATCTGGGTGCCCATGCCGGCGGGCGCGGTCTCCGTGACCGGCTTGGTGCCGCTCTTCAGGGCGGGCGAGGACTCCTGGGTACCGGCCGCCACCTGCGGCGCCACCTGCTGGGTCACCTCGGTGCCCGTGGTGGTGGCGGTGGAGGTGATGGTGGCCGACTCCGTCTTCGCCAACGTCTTCGGCGGGACGGAGGACTCGGCCGCCGCCTTGTCGGGCTTGGCCTCCTGGGCCTTGGTGAAGCCGCGGCCGGCGTTCGCGATGTGCGCCAGGCCGGCCCTCATGCCGGGCATGAGGACGGGGTCGACGGCGAGTCGGCCCTGCGTGGAGACATCGGAGTCGGCGGGCGCGTCGAGCCGGGTGATGCCCGTGCCCTTCGTGTGCACGGCACCGGTCGGCTTGCCGGTCAGAAACGCCTTGCCGGGAGCGCCGGCGGCGAGGTCGAGCGCTCCGGGAGCGCCGGTGGCGACCGTGGCCGGGCTGCCGTGACCGCGCCAGATCTTCGCCGTGTGCTTCTTGTTGCCGCGCTCGACGAAGGCGAGCTGCTTGCCCTGGGCGTCGAGCGGCCGGATGTCGAAGGCGACCGCGTCGACGGACGTCACCTTGCTGGTCTTCCCGGCCTTGCTCTTGCCGGTGTCGCCGAGGCGCACCAGATCGCGGCCGACCGCGCCGATGGCGCCGCCGGTGACGGGCGCGGCCGAGGTGACCTCGCCGTGCACCGACGCCTGGGTCAGCTGCTTGCCCGCCGTGTTCACGGTGACCACACGGGTCTTCACCGCGGCCGGGTCGTTCATGTCCCGGTACGAGGTGAAGGCGGCCGTGTGGGCGGAGGTGTTGCAGGTCGGGTCGAAGTACGCCAGCGAGGCGGTGAACCCGAGCTTGGTGACCGAACCCGTGCTGGTGTTGACGATCGCCGTGAACGCGCCGCCCTGGAACAGGTCGGGCTTGTTGGTGAAGGTACGCGGCGCGTAGACGACGGCCGCGTGGTCACGGTCCATCAGGCACTGGTTGCCGATCCAGGAATCGGCCGGCATACCGGGCTCGGCAAGGATCGCGGCGGTCTTCCACCCGTACGCGTCCTTGGAGTCGGCCACGAGAAGGTGCAGGCCGTCCGCGTCGGCGGCGGCCGTGACGGCACGGTCGGGTGAGGACTTCCACCCGGTGCCGAGCTTCTTGCCCGGATCCTTGATCCGGCCGGAGCCGGAGGGGCCCTGGGCCGCGGCGGCCGAGTCTGATTGCGTGGTCCGGCCGGACCCGGTTGTCGAGTCGGGCCCGGCGTCCGGCGCGCCGAACGCCGGAACGGCGCTCAGCAGGCCACCGCTCAACGCGGTGCACGCCGCTATGACGACCAGAGGTCTGTGAAGTTGTCGCCTGGATCTCAAGGCAGGGGTTCCCCGATTTGTTTGAGGTTTCGGATCCGCAATGCCGAGCGCCGGGTCAGGTGACCCGGCGCTGTCGGTGTGGTGGTCAGGCACACTCGGAATCGTCGTTGTCGACGGCGAAGACGTAGCCGCCCTTGAAGTTGACGAGGTTGGAGGTGCTGCTCGACGTGTTCTTCATGAGCGCGGTGATGGTGACGCAGCGGCCTCCCCTGGCGAGGGTGCTGCTGTGCACCGGACCCGCGTACTCCGAGAAGTTGCCGTGGTCGCGCTCGCCGGCCGACTTGGTGTCCCCCGGGTACATCTGAAGGTCCATGTACTTGGCGCCGGTCGTGTTGTTGTCGAGGATCGCGCAGGCGCTGTTGCCCTTCATGTAGAAGAAGAGCGTCGCCTGGCGGTTGGTGGCGCTGGGCAGCGCCTTGGCGTCGTTGAACACGTACCCGGTGCCGCAGACCGTCGCGGAAGCAGCGGCCGCCGGAGTGCTCGGCACGACGACACCCAACGCGGCGACGGCGGAGGCGGCTACGGCGAAGCGAGTCAGGTTCTTACCGATTGAAGACACAAGTCCCCCTATGAAGTGGTCGAGTTCATGAGTGTCTCCACTGCGGGACGAGGACTGGCCTCCCCGTTCAAAACCCCGTTCGAATGAAGACGTCGGGACTGTAGCTACTCCGACTCTGCACAGGCAACGCATAAGATCCGGCGCAACGGGTAGCCGCAACGCCCAAAAGTAGCGAACTCGTTGTAGCTGCCATCGGATTTCGCTCAAAATTTCAACATGTGCCCCGTTTGGGGGCTACTCTCCGCGACCTTCCCACCCGTAGTGACTTGCATCACAGCGCATAACGATTCGAACCTGCTACCGAGCAAACGAAATACCCCGCCCATGGGACCAACCACGGGCGGGGAAACTTCAGTTGACGAGGAGGCAGACTCCGGGATCGGTGGCCGACAGCCATCGCCGCCGCCACGTGCGTCAGCGCCCCGGTCTCACCCGAGAGTCCAACAGGCCGAGTCCTTGGGGGGTGCCGGACGGATCGGCAACTGCGCGAAGTCGATTCCCGCGTCCGCCTCGGCGTCCCCGGTCGGGAGCCGGTCCTGGTCGTCAGGAAGGTAGTACGCGCCGTAGGCCCAGAACTCCGGGAACTCGTGCGTCATGAGGTTCTGTTCGAGAGTGCTCATCTCGTTCCGCGCGTACCTCTCGTTGATCCTGGCGACGGCTTCCGCCCGGGAGACGCCACAGCGTTCCGTCAGAACGTCCACCATTTCGCGAAAATACTCAAGCATTTCCTCGTCGAGGCTGATCAGGAATTCTTCGGTTCTCACGATGTCGGCCCCACCACGCGATGAAGTGAATTATTGAAAAGGTCTGCAGCACGATCCGAGTAGATCGCTATTTGATGTCCGAAGAATTCCGGAGCGGCCTTGCCGCTCACGAACCTTCTGACATTCCTGAGCATCGGACCCTCGACCATCTCGTAGCTGTGCATGGCACCACCGGTACGGTGGTGCTTGATGAAGGACGCGAGCTCGTCGCTCGGGCCATCGAAGATCTTGCCGCCCAGGTTGTCGAGCTCACTCTTCGGGACCTTGAAGTGCACGACCGCGGGGAGACCCCCTCGCTTGTCAGCCAACTGCTTCGCCCAGACCAATGCCTGCTGAGGGTCCTTGGTGACGTAGAAACCGCCCCTGCCGAAGTCCATCGCACGGCCACTTCCCATCAGGTCGATTCCGTCGTTGGCGATACTGTCCGCATATTTCCTGATGGTCCCGTGATACAGATCCACCATGCATGGCGCCTTCAGACCCAGCGGGTCCATCCACTGCAGGGGATTCTTTACATATGCATAGTTGTTCGGCGCGGGTGTGCGACCCAGGGGATCGGGGCTCAGGTAACGAGCTGTGCTCGGCTCGTAGTAGCGATGGTGATTGTAATGAAGTCCGGTTTCAGCGTCGAAATACTGGCCGGGGAAACGCAATGGGCAGTTGACATGATCACTGCCTGCCCGCCCGACAGGAACGCCCCACAGGGTCGACGACTGGGTCCAGACAACGTCACCCTCCTCGTCCACCAACTCCGTCGGTGTCCCGAGGAGGTCGGTGACGATCGCATAGAAACGCTCATCGATCTCCTCCTGGGGTGAGTCCGGTCCGACGGACCCGGCGCCGCGTACGCGCTGCCCGACCGGAGTTGTCTCGCTGCCCCAGTCCCACGACGTGCTGACGGAGCCGTCCGTCTGTTCCGCGAGCTGGTCCCCGTCCCAGAAGAAGGAGACCTGCTCGGTGACCGTCGTACCGTCGTCGCCGAGCAGCTGTTTGGCCACGCGCCGGCCCAGCGGGTCGTACACGTAGTGCCACTGACGGCCGTCCGGGGTGAGGACGTCCGTGAGCTGGTCCTCTGCGTTCCAGATGTAGCGCCATACGCGCCTGCCGCCGGACAGCAGCTTCGTGACACGACGGACCACCCGCCCCTGGCCGTCATGGCGATAGAAGGTGCGTCCCGCCCGCTCGATGAGAGTTCCGGAGTACGCCCGGTCGCCCGTCCCCGCCTCCTCATCGCGCAGGGGCGCGGACGTAGCGAAGCCGGTGAGATTGCCGAGGGCGTCGTACCGGTAGCGCTCGTCCCCTCCTCCGCCGCCGCCGAGCGCGGCGGTAACCCGCCCTGCCTGGTCCAGCTCGAACGACCGCTCGCCGTGTCGTGCGTCGACCACCCGGACGAGACCGCCGTCGTCACGGTGCTGGTACGTCCGACGCATCACGTCGCCGGCGCCGGCCGTCCGCAGCGACTGCGTGGTCCGCAGCCGGTCCGCGTCCCACTCGTGGGTCAGACGCGCGGTGTCGCTGAGTACGCGCTCGATCTCGCGACCTGCCACGTCGTACCGGAAAGTGACGTCGTGCCGCCCCATCCGCTGTACCAGCGAACGTCGGCCGGGCTCGTACGTCCAGCGCGTGATCGCACCGCTCGGTGTCGTCCGCGAAGTGCGGCGTCCGCTGACGTCGTACTCGCTGCGGACCTCGTGCCCGTTCCAGCACTCACTCAGGACGCGTCCCATCGCGTCGTGCTCGATGTCGAGCTCGACGTCCGCGTTGCGCGCGTGGACGATCCTGCCCAGCGGGTCATACGTGTACGTTGCGCCCACGCCGTCGGCGTCCATGGCGACGACGTTGCCGAGCACGTCGTGACGGAACGCCGTGACCTGGCCGGCTCCGTTGGTCCTTTCGATCAGCAGGCCGACGGCGTCGTAACGGTAGGTCAGTGTGCGGCCGTTGAAGTCCGTCTCGCTGACCAGGCGACCCACGGGGTCATACTCGTAATTCCAGCTCTGCCCTGCCCCGTTGGTGACACTTCGCAGCCGCAGCTCGGTGTCGTAGGCGAAGCGCTCCAGTGTCCCGTCCTCGTTCTCACGCACAGAGCAGAGATCGAAGTGGGTGTTCTCGTAGATGGTGCGGCGGCCCGTCGACGACTGGTATTCGAGTGGATTGCCCTCGACGTCGTACGACCAGCGTTCCACGGTCCCGTTCGGCAGCTCTCGCCACGAGATCTGGCCCTCCACCGTCCAGCCGACCCGTGTGACAGCACCGGCGGGATCGGTGAGCTCGATGATCCGGCCGAAGGCGTCCCGCAGGAACGAGGTGCTGGCGCCGAGCGCGTCCACTGTGCCGACGACCAGCCCCGCCGCGTCGTTGACGACGGTCTGCTGCCGGATGCCCAGGGCGTCCGTGATGCCGGTCAGGCCACCACGGTCGTCGAACGTGAACGACGTCGTGGCGCCGTGAGGGTCGACGACGGCCACACGGTTGCCGCGATCGTCGTAGATCGACTCCCAAGAACTGCCGTCCGGCTGCGTCACCTTGGTGACCAGGTTCAGTTCGTCGTACTCGGTGACGACGGCGCCACCGTCAGGACGAACGACCTTCGTGACGTTGCCCACCGCGTCATGGCTGAAGCACGTCGTACGGCCGAGCGGATCGGTGAGGGACGTCAGACGGCCGAGATCGTCCCACTCCCGTGTGGTGGTGTGCCCCAGAGGGTCGGTCTCGGCGAGGGGCCGCAACGAATCGTCGAAGCGGTACGCCATGTTGTGGCCGAGCGAGTCGATCGCGACCGTGGTGCGTGACTCGTCGTCGTAGGCGTAGGAGTACGCGAGGACACCGTCCACGCCGCCCGTACGGACACAGCGGCCCGCGTCGTCGTAGGCGTAGCGGTACCAGTCGCCTTCCCTGCTCTGCCAACCGGTGAGCCGCTGACGGTCGTCGTAGCTGTAGCGCTGGGGCACCAAGGACGAGTCGGTGGCACCGACAAGGCGTCCGTATTCGTCGTACTCGTACGTCGCCAGGCAGGGCTGCTCGGGAGCGCTGAGGAGAGAGAGCCTGGTGACGCGGCCCGACGTGGTGGTGATACCGAGCCGGTATCCGCCGTGGTGGACCAGCTCCGCCGGGGAGCCATCGGCCGCATAGCCGATCTGGACGGTGTTGCCGTTTCGGTCCTCGATGCCGACCAGTGACAGCTCCGCGGCCCGTCCACCTGGCACGGACGTGAATCGCAGCGTCGTGCCGCTCTCCGGCTGCCACACCCTGATCTCGCCGTCCGGGGTGCCATCCCAGCTGAGCGGCCAGTTGGGACCGAGGATCGGCCTCATCGGCTCGCCGCTTTCCGGCACGGCGTAGTACAGAACGGCGCCATCGTCAGCGATGAACCGGATGCCGTCGCCATCGACCAGAAGCCGCTGATCAAGGGTGGACGTCCAGTCCGCCCCGAACCAACGTCCTGCTCGTACGCCCGTCCGGTGAGTACGTTGCACGACCAGGGGCAGAACGCCGGGCAGGGAGACATCCGGTATCGACATCACCATCTGGCCCGACGCCATGTCGATGGGATCACCGCAGGTGAAGAGGTTCTTCATCGGCCGCCCGAGGTTCTTCATGCGCGGGCCCAGTCCCTTGAGCCCCATCGCCATGCCCTTGAGTCCGCCCTTGCCGAGGGCCTTCATGCCCTTGGCGAGTTTGCCCAGGCTGGTGAGGCCCTTGCCGCCGGGGATGCAGTCCAGTGCCGCGAAGGCCACATCCCATAGGGACGCCTGGCCCTTCGCGTATTTGTTGAGGGTGTCGGCGAGGACGACCAGCGCGGCGATCAGCACGATGGCGCCGAGGATCGGCCCTCCGATGATCATCGCGATGATGCCGACGACGGCGACGACGACCTTGCAGACCGCGACGATGGTGTCCCAGTTGTCGGAGAACCAGTCCCCGACCTCCTCCCACCACTTGCGGTTGTGGATACCCGCGTCCGACGCCTCGCCGATCTTCGTCTTCGCAGTGTGCGCGGCCTCCTCGCGCATCTTGCGCGCGTCCTCGGCCATCTTCTTCGCCGCATCCAACGCGTTGGAGGCCGTCGTGACGTCCGACTGCGCCGACGTCTGCGCCGTCTTCGCATGCTGCGCATCGCGGGTGGCCGCCCGGACCTTCGCCTCGTCCGGCTTCTCCGCCGCCTTGCTGCCCGTCGGATCGTCCTTGTACTTGTCGGCTTCCTTGTTCGCCGTGGTCACCCACGAATCAGCCGACGTCAGACGGGACTTGGCCGACGACAGATCCGCCCGCGCCTCC